>PLSV01000195.1 GCA_003165235.1 Syntrophobacteraceae bacterium | reverse complement strand
TGATATCCTGGATTTGCCCCATGTTCATAAGCTCATTGGGTTTTATAAAAGCAGCGAATGCCCCTTCTTTGCCCTTGAACCTTTTGGATTTTCTTTTTTCCTCAAACATTTTTTCCCCGCCCAGCCAGGTAAGAAGGAAATTCAACAGTCGAAACGTGGGACAAGAAACCCAGAAAAAGCTCTTGAAGCGTACGGAGTCTGCAAATCATCCGATATCCCAATCAAAACACGCAAATGCTAAGGCTTATCAAGTTAAATGTCCAGAATGNNTGTGCGGAGTGTGGGCATGAGTTTCAGGTGTTTAGGAAATGAGAAGAGACGCCATGATGATCGAATGGAGACAACTCAGCACGATGACGAAGATTTTTTACATTGCTGGTCTGGTTAGTTTTATCGGTCTGGCCATTATGACTTTGTGTGACCGGAATAACCAGTATTGGCGCTCTATGGGAACTTCTCAAGCGGTGCCCTTGGTGTATGTGATCCAAGGATGGATGAAGTGGATTCCACTGAATGGCCTGAGGAAGTAGCCTGCAGATCCGGATCAAAGTTTTTCATTCTGGGTTCTGAGCCTTGCCCCTTCAGCTTTTCACTCTGATACGCATCAATAGAATAACTTGAAAATTCGCCCTCAGAACTCGCACCTGCAAGAACCGAGAAGCTGTCAACTGAGGAATGATCGTGTGTCCTAAAACTGCAAAAACCAGTCTCATTGACGTTTCACTTGCATATTCTATTGGGAAATTGTATGGTTTTTGGAGGTTTAGGGTCGCAGCGGAAGTTTTTCAAGCAAAAATCCAATCTCAACATGCAGTTTGGATGTATAGCGCAGAAGTTGATGCATTATTCCAGTATGATTAACCTGGGTTGGAATTACCCAACTGAAAAGCGGGAGCCTGAGACTCATGAAACAGGTGGTCGGGGACCCAGTGGAAGCCTTGTTCGGCGATGGTGGAACCAAGCGGAAACCGGGGTGTGGACAGCATTTCAAGTCTTTGTTTCTCAAGCTTGTACTGCCGCTCAAACGGATGAACTATCTCTATTCACGACTTAATTCGCTGCCAAAGGAGACGGCAATTCCGGATCGTATTCTCGAGGTTCTTGGCGTTACTTATGAGATTTCCGCAATTGATCAAGCCAGAGCGCCATCAGGAGGGCCCTTGCTGGTGGTGGCTAACCATCCCTTTGGCGCAATTGAAGGTTTGATTCTCGCCTCGATGCTTCTAAAGAAAAGAAGCGATATTAAAGTTATGGCTAATTTTTTGCTGGGCAGCCTAGCGATTAGTGAACTTAATGAACTGCTCATTTTCGTAGATCCTTTCGCAAGGAAGGTATCGACAGCGCATAACCTCAAGCCGTTGAGAGAGGCTATTGAATGGATTCGGGGCGGGCGGGCTTTGGGTATCTTTCCGGCCGGACGGGTCTCCCATGTGCACTTGCGCAGCATGAGCGTCACTGACCGGCAATGGAGCCGGACGGTCGCCCGAATTGTCAGGCAGTCCGAGGCTTCCGTGCTCCCGGTTTACTTCGAAGGTCACAATAGCCCGCTCTTTTGCGGGCTCGGTCTTTTGCATCCTAGGCTTCGCACTTTGATGTTACCGAGAGAGAACCTCAGGAAGCGGCCCCGGATGGTTCGAGCCCACGTCGGCAGCCCAGTCCCTTTCAAGAGGCTGGTTGGACTTGATGATTCAGCGATAATGGATTACCTGCGCCTTAGGACCTACAATTTGCGGAATCGCAAATGCGAAAAGCACCGGAACCTATCATTCCGTCGATCGACCAGCAGCGTAGCAAGACATTGTCCAGTCGTAAAGGCGAGAGAGGCTGGCTTGATAGCCGAAGAAATCCGTTGTTTGCCTCCGGAGCAGTTCCTTTTTTCCTCCAGGAATTTTGATGTAGTAAGCGCAACTGCTGAACAAATCCCCAACGTACTTCACGAAATCGGGCGCCTGCGGGAGATCACCTTTCGAAAAGCAGGCCTGGGGACCTGGAATGCTATCGATAACGACCGCTTTGATCAGTATTATCAGCACATAATGCTCTGGGACCGGGAGCGCGGTGAAATTATTGGGGGGTACCGGTTTGGCCTTGGTGATGCAATTATGAAGGAGCACGGTTTTTCGGGGTTGTATACGGGCACCCTTTTTGAGTACAAGGATGAACTGGCCCCCAAATTCGGTGCGGCTCTGGAGTTAGGCAGATCTTTTGTCCGCCCCGAGCATCAGAAGACATACCAGCCCCTTATGCTTCTTTGGTCGGGGATCGGGCGCTTTATAGCAAACCATCCCCAATACCGGTTCCTTTTCGGGTCAGTGAGCATAAACAAGGAATATCTCGGTGTTTCCCGCAAGCTGATGGTGGAATTCCTAAAAGAGGGCCATACGCATTCCGATCTGGCAAGATTCGTGCGGGCCAGGTATCCTCCTGCCTTTGGGGCGAAGCGGAAAAAACACCTTGGATTGGCCTATTCGATGGTTCACGAAATCGAGGATTTTTCGGAATTGATATCGGACATAGAGCCTAACGGAACAGGCATTCCCATACTGCTGAAGCAATATATGAAGCTCGGCGGTAAGATCCTGGGTTTCAGCGTTGGCCCGAAATTCAACAATGCTCTGCATGCCTTGATGCTGGTTGATATAACTCGAACCGATCCTCGAATGATGGTGCGCCACATGGGACGGCAGGGGGCGGTTTCTTTTCTGCGCTTCCACGGAGCAGGGCGGCAGGGTGCCGCCGATTGCGAGTCGACTTAGGCCGTGAGGACGCTCATATCTGCTGTCTTTGCAGGTGGAATGGGGTGGCTTGTTCAAACTGGTGGGCTATGCGCAGAATCAACTCCTCCCGAAAATGCGGCCCGAAAATCTGAAGCCCGATCGGCAGCTTTTCCGAGGCAAAACCGCAGGGCACGGAAATTCCCGGGATTCTGGCCAGGCTTGCCGGGAGCGTAAATACATCGCTCAGGTACATTTGAAGGGGATCATCAAACTTTTCCCCTTGAATATGTAAAGTTAAGACAACTCCGCTCTGTTCGTAACAAAATAAAAGATTGACCCCGCAATGATCTGGGGCATTATCTGGCCCTGTATCCGGATTTGTCATATTTTGCCAACGTTTTTGGAACTCTCATTCTGGATTATGCGTGAGCATGCCTGAGAATTATACTGCGCTTATCCCAACCATCAGATATTATGCCGCAAATTAGTCAGAGGAGGGAAAACATGGTGCGCGCAGTTGGTGACAAACAAACAGGGACCATAGTGCCGGATTTCGACAGATCCATCAACATTGATTTTCAGGGCGCAAAGATCACCTGCGATACCGGTTTTCTTCTCATGATGGAGATCGATCAGAGGTTCAACATCCTCAGTGCTGCGGCGCTCCAGGAAACAATCTCCCCGTTTCATACCGGGCGATATGAATGGCGGAGGATCACTCCGGGCATGGAGAATGTTTTCGTTCACCTCATGAAAAAATCGGAGGGCAAGGTTTCGCCATGACCTTTTTTGTCTCAGGAAAAAGGCCCGCATTTTCTCCAGCCCGTTTTTGGGCCTTAGTGTTCAAGGAATTCGTCCAGATGCGCCGCGACCGGCTGACTTTCGGCATGATGGTCTGTATCCCGCTGTTTCAGATCGTCCTCTTTGGCTATGCCATCAATGTTGACCCCAAGCATTTGCCTGCAGCCGTGCTTCTGGCCGACAACGGCCCGCAGGGCCGTACTTTGCTGCATGCGATCCAAAACTGCTCTTATCTTGATTTCGTACGTGAGCTTAACTCTGAAAGCGACGCCAATGAAGTGCTCAAACGCGGCGAGGTTCAGTTTGTCATCGATATCCCCGAGAATTTCACACGCGATCTACTCCGAGGCGACAGGCCCACTATCCTCGTCGAAGCGGATGCCACCGACCCGGCAGCTACCAGCAATGCCATAGGCTCTTTGCGCACGCTGCTGACTACCGCTTTGCAAAATGATCTCAAAGGTCCAGTCGCATTTCTCGCGGGTGCAGATGGCCCTGTCGATCTTCGCATCCACGCCCGTTATAACCCTGAGGCCATTACGCAATATAACATCGTACCGGGCCTGATGGGGGTCGTGCTTCAGATGACGATGACCGTGGTAACCGGGTTGGCAATTACCCGCGAACGGGAACGGGGCACCTTGGAAACTCTGCTCTCCATGCCCACGCGTCCCATCGAGGTCATGACGGGGAAGATCATTCCTTACATTTTGGTGGGCTACATCCAGGTGTTGTTTATCCTGTCCGCCTCTTATCTTCTTTTTCAAATGCCGATGGCAGGCGACCTCTGGTTGTTGTTCGCGGTTGCCCTGATATTCATCATCGCCTCCCTGGCTGTGGGAATCACCTTTTCCACTGTGGCAAAAAACCAGCTCCAGGCCGTGCAGATGGGTTACTTTTTCTTTTTACCCTCGATGTTGCTTTCAGGGTTCATGTTTCCCTTCCGCGGGATGCCATACTGGGCACAGATGGTCGGCGAATTATTTCCACTGACCCATTTTCTGCGCATCGCCCGGGGTATCCTGCTAAAAGGCTACGGTGTGCAGGACATAATCCCGCAGCTCTGGCAAATCGTGCTCTTCATCGCCGTCGTAATGACGATCGCCGTAAAGCGTTACCGGCGAACGCTTGACTGATATACCTGCAATTATCCAGTATTTCCATGTTTGGAGAGCTATCCGGTATCCTGGATCTACTAGTGTAAATTGTCTGCTTGAACAAAGTTTGGTTTGGTTCTCTTTACAAATGGGACTCCAATAAGCATATTCTGGGTTCCAATGTGATGAAAACATGTTGAGTGTTATTTAAGCGAAGTCAGATTCCCATGCTCTCTTGTCAAGAAAAAAATTCCAGTATTTAGTATAAGCTATCACATTGCTGCCAACACCATTAAACCTCATCATATAAATTAAAAGTTCTATTGACTGTTATCAAATTCCTACCGTTAAAATCTCCTTGACATTTGTAACTTGCTGTGAATGCTGACAACATACGGTTTTAGAGTGGCTGACCTATCGTTTGTTGGACTTAGGGTGTGAAACCTGGAACTCATGATGTCGCGAGCATACATTATGTAAGAGATTCCTTGATCAATGGCGACGATAATCAAAACGGGAACATAGCTGACTCGGGGTTTGAACTCGAAGAAGAAATGATGTTCGAGAGGGGTCAAACTATTTCAAGCATCAAACAGATATTCAATTCAGAGTCTACAGTCAAGGGACAGTGAAGGACTCAAATTCTCCATTCCGAAATGGCTTCTGATTCCGACTGTAGACAGCGCGGATGCGTGAACAGCCCTCGATGTGGACACCTTAAAAGATAAAGATTAAGTGCAGTGCCAAGGGGTCGGGCCCAATGCCGCTAACTTAACAGAAAAAGCTGTCCTTTCGCTCCCTTACGTGTTTCGGGTTTGGGCAGTGGTGATGCCTCCCGGTACTTACGTTTGTTGTTTTTACGACGACTCTCCAAGCCGCGACTTT
>PLSV01000025.1 GCA_003165235.1 Syntrophobacteraceae bacterium | reverse complement strand
ACGAGGATGTTCTTCACTTCAAAGACAAAGGACTCGAATTCTTTGTCAAAGGGGTTGTTCCATAGATCCTCATTGAGATCGCGGATAAGGTGGACCAGACATTTTTGCTGGCGGCAGGGAACTGAGTCATAGCCTGGATAGAAATCCGAAACGAGGACACCTGCATACCCCTCCAGTGTCTCGTGCACTACCGTTGCTTCACGCGTGGCAGTCAGTTTAAAGACTACGTGTGTGCCATCCGTGAAAACCCAGACATAATGATCAGTTCCTTGAATACTGATTTTTGTCTCATCGACGTGTATGAAAGGATTATGCAAGATCCTTTGGAGTAAAAGGTTTTCTGCCGGCGCATAATGCTGGGCAAAGCGCTTGATAAAATTGAGGATGGTCGAGGGACTTGCACGTTCACCGAACATTTCTTCCATCACGTCTATAATGACGCGGTAGGGGAGCCGCAGAATCAAGCGCTGATAAATTGCCCATGACTGAAATGCATGTCCAAACACTTGTCCAACGAATTGATCAATCGCCCGTGGGTCATAGTTCTTGCCACATTTATGACAGTAGCCTCTTTTTCCCACATACTTGGTGGTAGACTTTCGACATCCATGTGCGGTGAAATGGAGATCAATGAGGGAGTGTTCCGCCATTTGGTCCCCAAGTTGGAGTCGCTCCCCTCGATGCGTCGGGCAGGTGCGGCGAGGGAAAACCCGTTTGACTTTTCCTGAACGTGCGGGCAGCCGTTGATATGCTGGATGCCCTTTTTTTGCACCACGTTTCTTTGGTTCTTCGTTTCCGTGATCTTTATATGATCTGAGGAAGACGCGTTTCCTCGTGTACTCTCCATGCGCGGATTTCAGTATAACGTCAAAGACCCGATGAATGCCCTCACCTCGCTCAGTCGCGTGCTTTTGAGGTCGATCTGCAAAACATACATTCGTCAGCTTCTTGACTGATTCCTGGAGATTTGTGAGGTAGGACAGTAATAGTTGGAGCGCTTGGCAATCCTCACTGTTATAGGTGATCAGAGTATCTTTGTATGCTTCCTGCCGTGACTTTTCCCAATGATGACGCCACACGAGACTCTGTAATCCAGATGCTTCTGATGATGTCCACCGTGCCCCAATGAAGTGACCGATATCCTTCAATCCGTTGGAATACACCGGAAAATAGACTTTCCCATAAACGTAGCGATTGACATTGACCAAGCGTTTTGTCACGCTTTCGGCATCGGTACCGTGTCGCTTTGCGAGTTGCGCTACAGCTTGTGCTTCATAACTGCCGTAATGGTAAATTTTCCCATCATGGTATTTTGTAACCATGTCCATAAACTGCCGCCACATATAGCCTTCATCCTGATCAGAATCAGCCCAAAACACGTGATGTTCTGCCGCATCTGGCCGACACACCAGCAGCCCCATCAGGTAATATAAACCTCTGTCGGGTATCCCTTCTATGTCCAAAAACAGTTCAATCGGTTCTCGATCCAAGGCTGGTGTTTCTTGGAGATAAATCTTATTTTCGCGTATTGCCAAAGCTTGCAGCTCGAATTGATGCCTGACTTGGCTCGGTTTCCTGTTGTCTTTCTTGCGTTTGCGCGGTTTAAACAGATAGGAGAGCTGTTTGACAGTGAAAATACCCTTATTCTCATACTTGCGTGCTACTCGCGCCGTCACCCCATTGAGCAAACTTAGGTTATCATCTTGTTCAGCTTGGGCAAGACAGGGTCGTTGAAACGGGCATAGCGGACAATGTTTATTTAACACAATGGGAGGTGGTGTAGTCGGCCGAACCCGAGTCCATTTGCGCAGTGGTTCGAGTAGCGATCTGAGATACTTAAAGTGTTGGTCCAGTTTGACGGTATGCGGTGTCCCTCCCATCCCGATGATTTTTCCGGTACTGGGGGACGTGTGCTGGAGAGCCTTTAGCACGAAAGCAACATAGGACACCTCAAGTTTTTGTTCTTTATTAAGGCCATAGGTGCTAGCAAATATCGAAGGTTCGTAACTGAATTTCCCGTACCTAGATTTACCCTCGATTTTGGTGAGGACACCGCATTCGGCTTCAAACTCGTCCACCTGAAGATTAACATTAATGAGCACGTCACTGCCCTTGCGGAAGCGCTCCAATGAATAGGGTTGTACATCCGTTGAGATGTGCTTCAGGCGGTCGGCGGATCTTTCCTGATTCACTTTTCGTTGTTCTTCCAAGACCAGAATGTATTCATGGGGTATGCCCTTGTCTGAACTGAACAACAATATGTAGGCTTTCCGAGGACACTGAGAATATGCGACAACGATGTCCCTTGTGATAGTGGGTTCCATAACACCCTTCCTTTGCTGTTGCTGATTGCTGTAAGGTCAGTTGCAAGAGGAAAGCATGCGAACTTAATGGAAAACACGGGCTGACTTCGACGGACTTATTCAGTTCGGGCAGTTGGGCAATCCAAAGTTGAATTTTCCGCCCATCAACTCAAACACAGATCCGTTTCTTCGCTCGGCACCCTCCTTGTAGCCGCAGATACGTCCTCTAAAGCTTCGCAGTTTGTATCTTTGAAGTGAAGAACATCCTCGT
>PLSV01000404.1 GCA_003165235.1 Syntrophobacteraceae bacterium | reverse complement strand
TCAACGGCGAAGACCACCATGGGTTCGCCTTCACCGAGCCAAAGATGAATCCTACGTAGCCGTGCAGCAGGAAGGCCGACGGAATGCCGATGAGCGTGATCATCCAGCCCACCTTCTCATCCAGCCGCAGCGCGCCCTCGCTGATGTTGCTCGATCCCAGGGTGAGCGCCCGGTAGAGCAGCCGCTTCCAGCCCGTTGTGCTCTGCGACAGCAGCACGATCTCACGCCGGAAATCCAGCCAGATCTCCAGCAGAAGCACGGCCATCAGATACCATATATAGACGAAGCCGAACATCGCCATCGCCGAGTACCGGTTCGGCGTGAGATACATCTCCAGCGAACGCTCCGGGTGCCCCAGATGCAGTTGCAGCGGCATGGGAGCCACCAGCAGGAAAGCCAGCGCCGTCAGCAGCGCCAGCCGGTAGGTGGGCTTCACCGCCGTCACGTGGAAGATGCGCTCCAGCGACGCCAGAATAAAGGCGCCCGCCACCAACCCGGTCACGTACGGATAGACCACGATCAACACGCTCCACGCCAGCTCGACTTCATTCGGATACATGAAACCCTCAACGGGTACCGTCATCGTAATCTCTCCTTAACGCACCGATCCATCCAGGTCGTGATAGAAGACCTTGGCGCCGATTGCCAGATGCGGCTTGAGCACCAGCACGCTGTGGGTCTTCAGAAATTCGTGGATGGGATCGTTCGGGTTCTTCAGGTCCGCCAGTTGCCGCGTTCCCGTGGGACAGTTCTCGCAGCACGCCGTGGTCAGCCCGCGGGTAATCCGGTGATAGCACAGCGTGCACTTCTGCGCCGTGCGTCTGGTGGGATGCAGAAAGCGGGAGCCGTAGGGACAAGCCTGTATGCAGTAGCGGCAGCCCAGGCAGTAGGTCTCATCCACCAGCACAACCGAGTCGGGAGTATGAAAGGTGGAGCCCACCGGACAAACCTGCACGCAGGGCGAATCCACGCAGTGGTTGCACAGCTTGGGGACAAAGAAGTTCTTCCCGCCCTGCGCCTCGCTGGGAGGAAAACCATTCTTGCCGCCGTTGGGAGAATCCACCTGCGGCGTCACCTCCTGCTGCCAGTCGGAGACGTGATAGCGCTCCATCCAGGTGCGGAAGTATCCCTCGGGAACGTCGTTCTCGTTGGCGCAGGCGCGCACGCAGCTTCCGCACCCGATACACTTGTCGATGTCCATCAGCATGCCCCACCAGTGTTGGTCGCGGTTGTAGCCGGGCGCGCTCTCCGCCGTGCCCGCCATCACATATTCCCAGGCGAAGGCCGCCGCGGGAAGCAGCATGAGTAGTTTTCGTCGCGTGATCACGATTGATTTCCTCCTGGCTGCAGCAGCGGACTGTGCGGCTGATGACAGATCTTGCAGATGGCCCCGCCCGAGTGCTTGGCGCTAACCACCTGAGGGAAGTTCTTCGGCTTGGCGATATTGGCTTCGTGGCANNTGGCAGGCCTCGCAGTTCACGCCCGCATGTTTGCCCGCCGTTTTCATGCTCACAACGTCGCCATGACAGTCTTCACAGGCTTGGTGTCCGGCATAAGAGATCGGCTTGGAGGAAAGTTCGACCAGCGCATTTCCGCGATAGTGGCCGTATTGTCCAAAGCTCTTGGGAATAAAGTGCGCCCGGATCAGCACAAATACCAGGAACACAACCGCAAACACGATTACCAGCCGGACAAGATGTCCGGCGTCTTTGAATTTGCTCACTTGCACCCCTCGTAGACCGCCTGCCATTCCCTTCAGCGGTTCTGAGTGTTTCCAACTCTCGCAGCGTTACCGAAAAGCCTCCGTGCTGCAGCGCACAGTACCGCGTGACCGGCCTGAATGCCGCGCCCACTCAAGTTCCCAAACGCTGCGCCGGAGAAGCCATTGTTCACCATCGTGCGAGCCCTGCCGTAAAACCTAAAGCATCCGGGCCCCTTCGCAAAACTTCGGTGCCGTACATGCCTTGCAGTGAGAGCACCTGCGGCGGCGATTGGGAGTCTGCGTAACGGAGGAGCTTATTCACGAGTTTCTGATCGAAGGCGGTCAACGATGTTCTCAAGTGCGATCCCCTCTTGCTCTGTCAGTTCAATTTTCGGAGCACTTCTGGACATGGGCCACATGCTTTGGTGAAATTTAACAAAAGATTAGGAAGAATCAAATAAATTGCGGTAAATTTCATACCGCTCCAAAATCTCTCAAAGAGGCAGGTTTTTCGCACTTTTCCAGTAGGGTTCGACCTCCAGCGCAGCTCCATTTTGAGAGATTAAGTGAAGGCGAGGAGGGTGTAACACGATCTCTATCCCGCCACGATCTCCATCGGTTTGGTTCTTCGTTTGAATTCCTTGTTAAGCCTTTCAATGATATTGGTGGTTCTCAAGGAGATCCATTCTTCTTCTGGGCTGTTGAAGAAGATAAGGCAGGCATCCAGGCATTTTCCCAAGCATTTGACCTCAGAGTTGGAAAGGACCTTCGTTGCAGCGTCACACCGTGGTGGTTCTTGTCTTCACTTCCCAACAAATCGGCGCCAAAATGTCTTTGACAGAACCCACGACAGGTGATATCCAAAAACTCTGCAGTGATTTCTTATCGCCTTATCACCTCACTCAAAGGGAGTTGCCCGGCTTGCCGAGTCATTCAACTGACGTTCGTGGCCCTTCGAGACACTTCCTGCGCATGACGCTGGCGGCGCTTGTCATGGTGTTGCTGAGCGCCCCGATCTCTCTGGCCCCTGAGAACAGCGACTGCCTCGCTGCTCAAGCTCAACCCGATCAGGGAACGGGAGCGAAGAGCGCGCCGGTCCATAAGAACAGCGACTGCCTTGACTGTCATGGCGAAGCGTCGTTCACGACGGAGCGTTACGGGGAGACGGTTTCCCTTTACGTGGATGAGGGCGCGCTCGGCCGGTCGGTCCACGGAAAGCTTGCGTGCGTCACTTGCCACGCGGATTTGGCTAAGAGCGAGCTGCCCCATGCGGTCCCGGTGGCGCCGGTCAAATGCGGCGCCTGTCACGCGGGTATGCAGGCCAAGTTCGCTGAGAGCCTCCACGGGAAGGCGCTTGCGCGCGGGGACCCTCTGGCTCCACGCTGTTGGAGTTGCCACGGGAATCACGACATCTTGCCCGTCAAGGATAGGAATTCGAGCGTCTCACCGCTCCGGGTGCCGTTCGTTTGCGGCTCGTGCCACAGCGAGGGGACGAGCGTCCAGCGTCAGCGGCAGATTCACCAAGACCAGATCATCAGTAACTACTCTGAAAGCATCCACGGGGAAGGCCTCTTCAAAAAAGGCCTGAGTGTCAGCGCCACTTGCATTTCCTGCCACAGCTCACACCATATCCTCCCGCACACCGACCCCCGGTCGACCATCGCAAGGGAGAACGTGGTGGCCACTTGCGAGAAGTGCCATTCGGAGATCGAGCAAGTGCACCGGAAGGTGATTCGGGGCGAGCTATGGCAGAAGAAGCCTGAGAGCATCCCAGTCTGTATAGACTGCCATCAGCCGCACAAGGCCCGCAAGATATTCTACGAACAGGGGGCGGCCGACCTGGACTGTCTGCTGTGCCATGGGAAGCCCGACATCACAGCCTCGGCGGACGGCCGGAGCCTGTTCGTGGATGCGGAAGAGCTCAAGAACTCCATGCATGTCAAAGTAGCCTGCGCTCAATGCCACACGGAAGTCACCCCGTCGCGCACCCGGGCCTGTGAGACGATCAAGAACAAGGTCGACTGCTCCGTTTGCCACGGCGCGCAGGTTGAGCAATACCAGGAGAGCAAACATGGCGCCCTGCACCGCGAGGGGAACCCCGACGCCCCGGTGTGTGCGGACTGCCATCGCACGCACGGGGTCCTGGGGAAGAAGGACCTGAGATCCCCCACCTTCCCGACGAACGTCCCGAAGCTGTGTGCGACCTGTCATGGAGAGGCCGGCAAGGCGGCGATGCGCCTTCAGAGCTCCGAACGCGAGATCCCCGAGAACTACACAGAGAGCATCCACGGCAAAGGCCTCCTCCAGGGCGGGTTGGTCGTCACGGCGATGTGCACCAGTTGCCATACCGCGCATCACGAGCTGCCGGCCTCCGACCCCCGATCGAGCGTCAACCGGGCCAACGTCGCCGCGACCTGCGCACAGTGCCACAAGGGCGTCTATGAACAGTATATCGGCAGCGTACACTCGGCACAGAAGCGGGACGAGACTGACAAGCATGTGCCGGCCGATAAGCTGCCGGTGTGCAACAACTGCCACTCCGCGCATAAGATAAAGAGGACCGACCAGGACAAGTTCCGGTTCGAAATCATGGATATCTGCGGCAAGTGTCACCCCACCATTGCGCTGACGTATTTCGACACCTTCCATGGCAAGGTGTCGAAGCTGGGTTATGCGAAGACCGCCAAGTGTCACGACTGTCACGGCTCCCACGACATCCTGCCGGTCTCGAATCCGAATTCTCACGTAAGCCGCCAGAACATAGTGGGCACCTGCCGGAAGTGCCATCCCGGCGTGGGGCGGCGGTTCGCCGGGTACCTGACGCACGCCACACACCATGATCCGGACAAATATCCATGGATCTTCTGGACATTCTGGTCGATGACCGTCCTCCTGGTGGGGACGTTCATCGTCAGCGCCATCCATACGCTCTTGTGGCTGCCGCGTTCCTTGCAGATGCGGCGCGAGCATTCCCCGGCGCCCTTTGATCCAGGCGCGCGGCAATACGTGCGGTTCACGTTGCTGAACCGTTGCCTGCACGCAACAATGGTCGTCAGCTTCCTCACCCTGGCGACGACCGGCATGACTATGAAGTTCTCTTACACGAAGTGGGCTAGTTTGGTATCGCGCCTGTTGGGCGGAACGGAGGTCACCGGGTTCTTCCACCGCTTCGCAGCGGTGCTCCTGCTGGGGCTCTTCTGCGTCCACATCTGGGACCTCCTGCGGCGCAAGAAGAGCCAGTTCGGCACATGGAAGGCGATGTTCTTCGGCCCGGACACGATGCTCCCCACTATGAAGGACCTCGCGGAGGTCGGACAGACCCTGAAGTGGTATCTTGGGATAGGCGAGCGGCCCCGCTACGGGCGGTGGACCTATTGGGAGAAGTTCGACTACTTCGCAGTCTTCTGGGGGATCGCGATCATCGGTACTTCGGGCCTCATGCTCTGGTTCGGAGAGTTCTTCACGCGCTTCTTGCCTGGGTGGCTGATCAACGTGGCGACGATCATCCACAGCGACGAGGCCCTGCTGGCGGCAGGTTTCATCTTCACCATCCACTTCTTCAACACACATTTCCGCCCGGAGAAGTTCCCGATGGACACGGTGATCTTTACTGGCCGGATGCCGCTTGAAGACTTCAAGCGCGAACGGCCCGCCGAATACGAGGAGCTCGTGGCGAGCGGTGAACTGAATCGACACCTGGCGTATCCATTGTCGTCGAACATCATGCGGACCATCAGGACCTTGGCCTGGATCGCTCTCGGGATCGGACTGAGCCTTGTGGTGTTCATCATCTACGCCGTGCTCTTTGCGTACCGATAAGAGTGAAACGGCGGAGGTGTCAGCGGCAGCCAACGGTACCTGCGCAGTCACAACGGTTGGAGAAAACCCTCAAAGTGAGCGTTGCGGAACCCTTGGCGCCATCTATGCCCACCGTATTAGTGGGGACATAATTCTATTGCTTTCAGAAATCCTTGTGCAGGGGTGTGTTGGGGCTGGTTTGAAACCCGGCCCCTTGTTTTTTGAGGAGTTCATCGGGCTTGGGGGTTGCCCATCGCAGAGCGAGCTCAGACCAAGGAGATTGTTCAGCAGTCCGTCAAGTTCTATATAGCGTCAGCATGTTTTTTCGCACTGCTTCCCTTGCGCCGCAGTCTCCCTGTGAACCACCAGACCTCTCATGGGCATCCACCTTCCCATTCCTGTCCCCCAGGCGTCCTCTCCAGGGCTCGCAGTGTGCACTTTCCGCCCTGCCCGATGTACGACAGTCGAAGGCGCAGATTACGTCCAAATCCAAACATTCGCCGAGGCAATAGGCGTTTGCACGGCAACGATTTACAACTGGAGAAGAGCTGGCGATTTCAATTTCTGCTGGCCTCTTGGGAAGGCGATGACGTTCGTCACACGTGAAACTGCCGAAAAAATACTACGTTTGAGAATTACTGATGCCATGGGAGCATTCGCGAGATGCATGGAAAAATAGAGAAGACATTGAGAAAGGGCGTAGCGCTATCGATGGGCAAAATCGATAGCGCCGGGAAACAGAACCGAAAAACCGAGAAGGGAAAGAGTTTGCTTACCAAGGTTGCCTTGCAACACTGCTAATATAGCAAATTCCTCGCTCAAGGAGGAATTCGCCAGTGAATACGAAAATCAAAATCACTCAAATTCACTCTAGGCGCTATCTCTCTCCGGTTTTTCGCCATTTTCGTTCCGGCGCAATCTGCCCGTGAGCCAGGCCCAGTTCATCGGGTAGACGTCGGGGTCGAAAATCACCCAGTAGAGATGCCAAACGGTGATGGCAAGACAGGCCAGCACGGCCTCGTAAAAGTGGATGAGGGTGGCCAGGTCGGTGACCCACAGAGGGAAATGCCGCAGGGCGTAATCGCTGGATACCAGGATCGAACCGGTTGCCACCATCACGATTGCGCCCCAGATGAGCGAGAAGTACTCCATTTTCTCGGTAAACGAGGGATAAACAGGCTGCGGCCTGGTTTTCTTTATACCCAGGTTGTAGGCAAGCGTGAGCAGCGGGTCGGCCAGGTCGCGCAACTTCGGCAGGAACCGGCGCGTGAGGTCCCTGCCCCGCCGGGTCCCCAGCATGTATGCCGCGTGATATAAGCCTAAGGCCACAAGGCAGAGCGCGGTCCAATGGTGGATACCCTTGCGGACGGCCTCTCCTCCGGCCAGGTTGAACGGCGTCGCCCACCATGCATCATGGAACTTCAGGGCGAACCCGGTATAGGCAAGTATGACAAAAGTGATGGTCAGAACCGCGTGCTGAATCCGCTCGTTTGTGGTCAGGCGCAACACTCTCGCCTCCTCTCGAGCGATTTCCGGGTGAGTTCCGCTCACGCTCCGGCCCGACAGCGCTTTGCGCAGGTAGTCCGTCAGGTTGTAGAACAGCATGGAGCCGATCAGGAGCGGTATCAGCAAGTAATAGAAAAGCCGGGCAAAGTTGATGAGCAGCGGCCCTCTCAATTTCTGGCTTCCGTGGATCAAACCCTGAATGTTTCCCTTATCCGCACCGGAATGGCATTTTCCACACGTGGAACGCAGGTTGTTCGCATTGACCGAGGACAGGGGATCATCGGACGGAAGAATATCGTGCCAGCCGTGACAGGAGGCGCAGTTTGCCACCTTCAGGTCCCCGCCCTTCGCAGCCAGGCCGTGATAGGATTCCTGATAAGTCTTGAGACGGTTTTCGGGCAGTCCAAATTTTTGAGTCAGCCTCTCGGACGCATGGCATTCCGAGCAGGTCTTTGTCACCGAACCGGCCCAGACGGTGGAGGCAGGGTCGTGGACAGCCCGGATGGTGTGCTCGCCGTGGCAGTTCGTGCAAACCGGCGCCTCCTTGATTCCCGACCTCGCGGCCTTTCCGTGAACACTCTGCCAGTAAACCTCGCTCACGTTTTCATGACAGCGCCCGCAGGTCTTCGGCACATTCATGCGGTTTACCTTTGAGAGCGGGTCGGAGGAGGGGCGCAGATCATGAGTTCCATGGCAGTCGGAACAGACCGCCGCTGTGAACTGGCGGCCCTGGATAGCCTGGCCGTGCACGGTGCTCATGTAGCTCTGGAACGGTTCCCTTTCGGTCAGGTGAAACTTTGCCATCTTTTCTGTGTCGCCGTGGCAGGAGCCGCAGGTGTTGGGGATGTTTCTGTGATTGACCGGAGAAGTCGGGTTGCGCGACGAGAGCAGGGTGTGGGCTTTCCCGTGGCAGGAGGTGCAGATTGCGGCCTCGCTTACGCCTTGGGAGAGGGCCAGCCCGTGGTCGGAGTTAGCATAAAGTGTCGTTTCTATCCGATGGCAGGAGCCGCAGGAGACGGGCGCAAGTTTTTCCGCATGAGGCACATCCTTCACATCCGTATGGCATGAGATGCAAAGATTTTTCCCATGGATCGAAGCTTCGAATTCGCCTTTCGAAACAAAGGGAATTTCTTCCGTTTCTTCCCCATGGCAGGAAAAGCAGGTCTCGTTGTCCAAAGCGTAGACGGGAGGGGCGGAGGAAAGAATCAAGACGCAAAAAGCGAAAACAAGGGCCAAAACGATCATGAAAGATCTGGAATTCATGACACACCCGCGTGGCTCTTTATTAAGGGAAACTCAATCGTGGATCGCTGGCATGTCCCACTAACATTTAGGGTTTTTCTTTATCACTCCCGAAGTGCCGCGGTCAAGTCCGATCAATAAACAAATCCTCACCTGCACACGCCGGAGGATTAGGACCGAGAGCCAGTATCGTTGCCCCGTATTATTTGGAATTTCGGGTCAATTATTGTCATCATGTGTCCAAATAATACCCTGTTAAAGTGTTGCCGGCGATAGCTCATGTCGCTCTCGGGTATTTTTTGGCATTTTGTCCGGAATAACGCATCAAGTCGGGCGCGATGCATCCGAGCCGCATTTTGGGGTAGGATTCTGCACTAAAAAGCTTCTGGGACAACCCCATAGCCCGCAAAACCATGCGACTTCACTATAGAACATGCAAGCGATATGTCAATAAGACTGATTTTTCCAGTTTCGGGACACACCACCATCTCCGCGTTTGATGGTCTCGTTCCACCGCTCCATAGTGTTGGATGGCGCTCAGGCGAATAGGATACGAAGTAACGGGTCAGAGGAAAAGCCGACGCAGCATGCACATGCCACTTTCTGTCATGGGAAATTATCTTGGTCACAATTTTTATAAGCCCACTACTGATCGAGTCTATGGATGGTCTGACGCTCTCAAAGCGATATCCCATATCGCTTCGCAATAGGCTTTCAAAATCAGAGTGCCAATCTTAGCACTCCTTGCCACTGTGAGAAATCCCGATGTGGCCGGAGTGAAAATGATTTGAATATGTTAACTCGTGTTGCTGAAAGAACAGGAACATGTCGAGTTTCATGTTGAGCAATCTCAGCTCTGCTCGCGATACGTCCTCCTCAATCCTCGAGGATTTTTACTCGCCTGGCAAAAACCCGCCAAATCTGAGCGGTCTTTTCTTATTGAACAAGCCTTTCCTCATATTTTCCTGATTTCATATTTAAAAAGCCGTTCCTTTATTTAAAAGAATACGAACATTGATACAAGTATCTATCCTTAACTGAAATCGATTATCTACTCATATACATATATCTAAAATTCCTGGGTTTTCACCTAATTTTCTGCTTGGGATACACTCCGCAATATATTAATATACCTATTAATAAAGTCTTTCGGGTGATATTCCTGCATAGGAATAGTCAATCTTCCATGCAGTGCCATCACCTACCCGGGGGCCATCCATCTCGATTTAGCTAAAATACAAGCCGCCGTTCACATTTATGGTTTGTCCGGTTATGTAGCCGTTTCGGACCAGCATGAGGACCGCATCGGCGACTTCTTCGGCGCCGCCGAAACGGCCAATGGGAATGAGGTCGGGTTTGGCCTCGATCTCACGCACCATATCGGTTTCGATCAAGGCCGGCGCGACCGTATTGACTGTAATGCCACAGGTCATCAATTGTGCTGCGTAGGAATGTGAAAGGCCCCAGAGGCCGGCTTTGGACGCAACGTATGGGGGGGCGGTGATACCGCCTGTCTGGGCTGCAGTGGAGGAGATATTTACGATCCTTCCCCACCCTGACCTGCACATCCCCTGAAAGACCGCCTGGATGAGCAGGAAGGCCGACTTGAGGTTTACCGCGAGCACCCTGTCCCAATCCTGCTCGGAGACCTCCTCGAGGCTTTTCCGAATTGCGATCCCCGCGTTATTTACGAGTATCTGCACCGGCCCCAGGCCGCACTCGACTGCGCCGATCATTTCCGAAATTTCCGAGGAATTCGAGACGTCCGCCTGGACAGGAATTCCCCGCCGTCCGGCTCCGGCTACCAAGGCCAGGGTTTCCTGGGCTTCCTTATCACGGGAGAAGTAATTGACGGCCACGTCTGCACCCGCCTCCGCAAGCGCCTGAGCTATGGCGCGCCCGATGCCCCGGCTTGCCCCGGTTACCAGTGCCACCTTACCGTGCAAATCGTCCATACCTGTTTTCTCCTTCATATTTCCCATCAGAAAAGCAAGCGCCCAGAAGGTATGACATGAAACAGTTTCGGCAAGTTCTCCAGTTCTAAATGCAAATCTACCCCATTTTAGCCTATTAGGGAGCTTTCTTTCTTCCGAAATTCCAGGATTTTCAGTTAACTCGCTACATTTTCTGATCGATTGACTCTCTGGGGCGACAGCACCACTAATTCCTTCCAAATCAGCATCCAGAGCCATTTTTCCGCTTTGTCTCTCACATAATGGATGTTATAAACAAAATGTGAACTCAATAGATAAGTAATGGAATTTATTAGGTTTTAAGGAAATGGCGGTGATGAAGTCTTTTGCCTCCGTCCCAAATTGGGCCAAGAACTCAATAGAAAAGCATAACCGAGGGGAAAATCATGGGAAATACAGCCAGCAAGGTCGTTCAGTTTCCGAGTAAAAGTGAGAAGGTCAGTCCAAAGGCTGACCGCCATATAAAGAATCTCGACGGCATCAAGTACTTCAACCTGCAACAAATTAAACTCCTTCGGCGCACCGTCCGAGATCAGGCCACCCTTGACCTGGAGCGAGGCCAGGTTACGGCGGTGAGAGAATGGATGGCTGTCGACCTGACCACCTGCACCGGTCTACGTGTGGCAGAGGCAGCGAACGTCCGCTGTAGGGATATCAAGGCCGGTTATGGTGAGTGTGCCCTCTTCGTCCGTGATGGTAAAGGGTCCCGGTCCAGAACTGTTCAGATACCCGACTCCTTGAAGAAACACCTCAAGCAGTACATCGCCTGGAAGGCCAGCCGGAACGAGCCGACCGGCACAGACGATCATCTGTTTGTCGGACAAAGAGGACCGTGGACTGCTCAGGCTGTTCAACAACTTACTAAAAAGTATTTGAAGGCGCTAGGACTTTACGAGAACGAAAAATCGGTTCATGCTTTGCGCCAATAGGTACGCCGTGGAATTTTACCGGCAGGAAAAGGACCTCCGCGCGCTCCAAAAACAACTCGGTCATTCTTCGATCCAGACCACCCAGATTTACGCGGATGTGAGCGTTGAGGATATTCAGAAACAGATCAGAGGTCTTTGGGGATAGGAGTTAAAAGGGGTGCAGAACATACGATAGTGGAACGGAGCAAGAAACACTTGCTGTCCGCCGCGTCGCCGGTGCGACCGGGCCGGAAGAAGGGGCCGGGAAGAGCAGACTGGACCCGTACCGACCAGAGATTGAAGCTTTGCTAAAAAATGGTTCTACTAAAGCTTATATTGCGCGGCGGTATAAGGTCAGCGAGACGACGCTGTTTAGCTGGTTACGAAAAAATGAAATAGAAGTAAGGCCGAAATTTCCTGAATAGCTCCGGGAGTCCTGTCGGGGCATCGCCTGATCGTTGATCGTATTATCGAAATCGACGAAAATCCCGATAATTTTGGGGTAATCGCAGAGGCCGAAGACGACACGGGAATTCGCGCCTCGACATGGGTCTTGCGCTACCTGAGGAGTATTAAGATGAAAGCAGTCGGGTACATCAGGGTTAGCACCGACAAGCAAACTGATCCGGATAAAGTCTCACTCGAAAACCGGGAAATCAAGATTCGGAAATACTGCGAACTTAAAGAATGGGAGTTGTTTGAGCCTTTATACAAGGATGAGGGAATTTCAGGAGCAAAAGCCGACCGTCCAGCCCTGAATCAGTTACTAAAAGACGCCCAAGAGCATAAATTCGACGTGGTCGTAGTTTATGACTTATCTCGTTTTGGCAGAGATTTACTCCACCTGAAGCAGAATACTACACTCCTGAAAAACCTCGGAATAGGCTTCGTGGCTGAACAGAACAGCATCGACACTGCTAATTCCAGCAGCACCGGCGAACTTCTGCTCAATATCCTCGGAGCCGTGTACGAATTTGAGCGGCAGATCATCACGGAACGCACCCAAGGGCAACGGCTCATCCTCTGGAATCGTGGACAGATACCCATGGGTGAAATCGGATACGGGTATCGCTGGAACTACAAACGTAAGCGATATGAGCATCATCCAGACGAGGCACCGGTATACAAGCGCTTGGTGGAAGATTTTATGCTAACCCCAGATGCTTCGCTCACCAAACTCGCTGTCCAGTTTGAACGAGAGTGCCTCCCAACCAGAAACCGAAGAGGTCGATGGTTCACAGGAGTTATGAGCAAGATTTTGAGTTACGCGCATCCTTACGTTACAGGACTCTACCACACGAAAGAGTTTACATATCAATGTGAACCCCTCATAACCCCGTCGGAATGTGTCAACGACTTTGAG
>PLSV01000077.1 GCA_003165235.1 Syntrophobacteraceae bacterium | reverse complement strand
ACGGCAAGGGCAAGAAGGGCTGGGAGCTGCCCGATGAACTCAAAAGACGTGAGACCCGCCTGGCCAAAATCAAAGAAGCCATGAACACTCTTGAGGAAGAGGCTCGGGAAGCGGCTGCTGAAAAACAGCAGGAAAAAGAAGCTCAAAAAAAGAGTACCAAAGGCTCTGCCAACAAGCCTTCTCCCGCAGTCGAACCCAAAGATTCGACACAGAAAAATTTTACTGATCCTGATTCCCGGATTATGAAGGTAAGTTCCACCAACTCCTTTGAGCAGTGCTACAACGGTCAGGCAATTGTTGATGACGCTTCTCAGGTGATCGTAGCAGCCGGTCTTTCCCAAAATGCCAATGACATGGATGAAGTTGAGCCCATTCTGGATATTCTGGAAGAAAACCTTGCCGGCATTCCTCACCACATGGCAATTACAACCGATGCTGGATATTTTAGTGAAACCAACCTGATGTTGTTTGAAGACGCCCTGCTTAACCCTTTCATGGCTACGCAAAAAATGAAGCACGGGGAAGTGCCTCCACAAGTCCGTGGGCGAATCCCACAAGATATGACGCCCAAAGATCGGATGAGAAGAAAGCTCTCCACGAAAAAGGGCCACGAGATTTACTCCAAAAGAAAATCAACAGTTGAACCAGTCTTTGGTCAGATAAAACATGCCCGGGGTCTGAGGCAGTTTTCACTCAGAGGATTTGAAAACACCTCGGCCGAGTGGCAAATCTGGTGTCTTACTCACAATCTTTTGAAGATGTACCGTCATGGTGGCCCATTCTAACAGAATGGGGAAACCCATTTTCGGAGTTCACCAACCGTTACGGGCAATTCCTGCCAATACTGGCCGTGCGAATATCTATCGTTGGCCAATGATTATCGAATCGAAAGTGAATGTGTGATGAATCACTGTTCACGACTCTGTTAAACTCGCGAGTCGAATTTTTGAAAACCCTTTTTCCGACACACTCCTAGGGTCGGCTCTGTCGGCCCTAGTAGGAAGGACTTAACTAATTACAAAGGAGGTATCTCAATGAAGCCCAAGGAAATCGCAGAGAAAGTCGCCGATAAGCTCGTACAGTTTGGACACTGGTATCCTGGCTGCTTCACTAATGATCCTGTTGAATTGGATCACGGCGAGTTACAAATGTACATCCTATCAAAGTTAACTCGACCGCGATTTAACCAACTCGCTGAACAACTTGGATTAGATCCTGAGCCCGTCATCAAGCAATTCGTATTCCATGCAAATACGAACGCTCCTACTGAGACTCGTGATGAAATCGCAATGGCAAATCGTATTGCATTTGATGCCATATACTATGGAGCATTGCAAGCTTGGAGACCGCAAAAGTTGATTTACTTCGTACCAAAAGACCTCTCTAATTTCATTGGAGCGCAGAATGCATTCCATCCTTCATTTGTTTACCAGGAAGAAGAACGGACTGTAGTTGAACTAACATCATTGGTCAACATACCTGAAAGATGCATCTACATAGCCTTTGAAGACTTTGTCAATATCCAAGGATTCTTCGTATTTCCCTACAAGAATGAGAATGGTGATTACATAATTACCATATTCCTTGATCTACTCGATGATCCGGGTGGTGTGCCTCTAGTCATATTGATAGATTGTGCTAAAGGACCCACCCTTCAGGAAGCTACTGGGATAACTGATGCAGAACGATTAAGATGGGCACATACCTTTGTACATTTTGCACTGCACACGCAAAGTATTCCCTACATGATGCTCCGGAATAGCCGAACAGGGCAGGAACATCGTCCACGGAAGCCTACTGTGACACGGACAAGGCGTGGTCTTAGAGTGTTTCCAGCAAACAAACCCACAATCATCGATATGTCGTATAAGGAAGGAATGCGTCCTGGATTAATTGAGCCACCTACTGCTGCTAGAACATTAGGAACAGGACACCAACACAGTTACGAGTATCCCGTTGGCAAATTCCAGAGGTGGCAGTGGGTTGGTCAGGGAGAATATAAGCATCAGGAATTGAGATGGGTAAGTCCACACACACGTGGAAAAGGACGCGGTCCCGCACCTATTCCTACAGTGAAGAAACTCTAAACCAAATAGGAGGTGTGATATGTGGGAGACACTTACTGAGGAGGAAGCACGGAATTTGGAGGAGTTTTTGAAACGTCTGCCCGAGGAGGAGAGTCTCAACAGGATTTAAAACCGGGTCTGACCCGATGTGGTCAGTACTCTTGCAAGAGCGAACCCTTAACAAAAGGAGGATGCCGCGTCATAGTAAATTTTCAAGAATTGAAATTTTCAAGAGTTGAACTTTTTATGTAAACCCTAAAAAAAGAAAGTATAGTTATGTCAAAACAACCATACTTCGTAAAACTCCATAAATTTGGAGCGGAAATTGGTGCTGACCTGCTGTACGATGGTCGGTTTTCGTGTCGTGTTAAATTAGCCAACGGGGGAGACCTGCAATTCTACGCCGACGGTAGCATTGTTGTCGGCGAGAAAGAGTGGGTCCCTCCCACTATTAGGCTGTATGCCATCCGAGAGGATCTTAAATTTCTCGGGGGTAAAAAGGGCAGGATAGCAATAGAATCAAATCCCAAAAAACTCTTGGAATTCTGCACAGTTATGTCCAAATGGCTCCAGGAGTATATGGAAGAAGCCAAAGAACTCCTGGAAAAGTTAAATCAAGAGTAGGCACAACCTGTAACATTTAACCGACCAGCGGTGGCGTAGGGTCTCATTGCGAAGACCCGCTTGTTCCCCGGTGGTCTAGATCGGAAATTACGATGTCCAAAAAAACTAAGTCTAAGGTTACGGCAGTACACGGTGACATCATGCTGCTCTGTACTCAGGATAAGGGAGCCATTCATCTGAGAAATCGCGAATTTGGTGGATCAGCTCGTGCTTCTCAGGCGTAGAGTTGATCCGGAAAACTACAAACCCTTAGACGAAAATGAATAGTATCATGTCAAAGGTCGAGGCATGCGCGCACAGCAACAGGTGCTCCCATACCCCGGCCTTTTTCTATTCACCCCAAATAATTAGGTTCTCGCAGGCAAGGACTTAACCCAATTCAGCCGCAGGAACTCAGCAACGGAAACCTGAAATAGTTTTATAAGTTAGGGCGTTGCGGCCCTTGCGATCGCAATTCGGCTGTCTTGGAGCGGCCGGCGCAAAAGATCGAGCACGTTTCGCCGAATCCTCCTGCAAGCCCGAGTCTCACGGTTCGGGCTTCTCTATTTTTGTGCGCCCGCAGAGCGCGCCTGCCTGGAGTGAAGGTCCTCCACAGGCCGTAGCTTTCGCTCACCGAGTCGGCTACAAATGTGGGATTTTGGGCGGCCACCGGGTTCAACTACCAAAACAAACCAACGAAAACCACCCTCTCGCCGTGGTCCTGACTTCAGAGGTATTTTATCCAACGTGCCACTACGACCCAGCGATAAAACCGACTATCCGGCCAGTCTCGATTAAACTACCCTTTTCTTGCTCCCTGTCACTTGATTCACTCTTATAAGAAAATCCTACAAGACCTTGAATTACCTTAATTTTTTGCTTGTGACCTCAGTCATAAGTACATAACATAACACGTCGGGTTTTACGTACATCCCCATAGGAAAAGGAAACGGCCGTGAATATCCGCACGCGTGATGTGATCGACCTGGATGCGAAGCCGGTGCCGGGCATCGTAGTGGAAACCTGCCTCAAATCCTTCCGGGTCTACTTTCCAAGCGTTAACGGGGAAGAGCCTGAGGTACTGGAATTCGAACACCGGCCTACCATTGACCCCGACGAACTGAATGTAATCGTAAGTCGGACTTATGATAGGGAACTTTCCGGCAGCACGATACCAGAAGGCGGTGAATTCTTTCTCGATGGCAATCGGGCGGTTTACGCCGTCGTTCGGGTCTTTCGGCTGGTCCCGTTTGGCGCTTAGAACATTGTGATGTCTTGGCGGAGGTTCTTATGAGCCAACAACCGAACCCGTATTTATCCAAATCGCGCTACATGACAGGACTTCAGTGCCACAAAGCTCTGTGGCTCCATAAGTACCGGCCAGAACTAAGAGATGAGGTGTCACCGGAACAGGGCGCAATGTTCGATTTCGCTGCCGAGGTAGGCCGGCATGCCCAGAATCTTTTCCCTGGGGGTATTCTGATTCCTTACGGCGCCCTTTCCCATTCGCAGCAATTGGCCATGACCGAGGACGCCATTACGGATGGCGTAACGACGATTTACGAGGGCACCTTCAGCTGCGACGATGTGTTCGTAAAAGCCGACATTCTCCATCTGGGTCCGGCGGGATGGGAACTCTACGAAGTCAAAAGTTCCACCAGCCTCAAAGAACACTATCTCCACGATATCGCAATTCAATACTACGCAATCATCGGAACCGGACTCCCTTTGGCTAAAGCCTGCCTGGTTCACTTGAATACAAATTACGTCCGCCAGGGCCCGATCGATGTGGAACAACTTTTCACCATTGTTGAGCTGACAGACAAAATCCGGGGAATGCAGTCCGACGTTGCAGCCAAGCTGACTGCAATGAGATCGATGTTGCAGAGCAATATGCCGGCGATCGAGATCAGCCCGAATTGCGATGATCCTTACACCTGCGCATTCCATGGACACTGCTGGGCGCATATCCCCGAAAACTCCGTGTTCGATTTCCGGGGGAACGGCCGACCGAAAGCGTTTGAGCTTTATCGGCAAGGGACCATGAGGATGGAAGATGTGGTTGCCGGCGCGCTTGGTTGGCGGCAGAAATTGCAACTGGACGGACTTCGATACCAGAAGAACCACATTGACAAAAATGCTGTCAAAGCTTTCCTCGATTCTCTCTGGTTTCCTCTATGCTTCATGGATTTTGAGACCACTTACATGGTCCCGATTCCGCTGTTCGACGGCATGAGGCCCTATGAACAACTGCCTTTCCAGTTTTCGCTTCACGTAATTGAAAAAGAAGGAGCGGACCCTGTCCATTACGCATATCTCGCGAAGGATCTGAAAAACCCCTGTGAGGAGTTTCTGTCCAATCTCCTGGCTGCGATACCTCCCGGTGCCTGCATCCTCACGTGGAACAAAGCGTTTGAGGTCAAGCGATTAAAGGAACTGACTGCCAAGTTTCCCGAAAAGAGCGCCGAAATTAGCACCGTTGTTGAACATATCTGGGACCTGATGGCACTATTCCGGGACAAGTCCATCTACCACTGGAAATTTAACGGTTCGTATTCCATCAAAAATGTCCTTCCCGCGCAGGTGGACGGATTTTCCTACGAGAACCTACCGATCAACAGCGGTGACATGGCCTCGGCAGCCTGGGTGCGGATGATTCAAGAACCGGATTTGGATGAACAGCAGCGGCTTTATTCGGAACTACTCGAGTATTGCCACTTGGATACTTTGGCTATGGTGTTGATTTTGAAAGAAATGCACGCGATGTTGGAAAATCACAGCCTGTAAAGGAGGGCAAATGAGCACTCTCCAAGACCTCATAAAGACATCAACTTCCCTTGGCGACTTGCAACACGTTCATGGACTCGGCGTTGTCCCGATTCTCACCAAAGAACCCCCTGAACAGCAAGTATTGGAGCCGCTTGAAAGCGCATTGAGAAGTGGTTCAGTCAGGATTACTGAAACGAGTCCAACTGGAGAAGTCCCTTTTCTCCTACTGCAAAACACGGGTGATCGTCCCATAATAGTTCTGGATGGGGAGGAAGTGGTCGGCGGCAAGCAGAACCGAATTATCAATACCACACTGGTGAT
>PLSV01000104.1:23381-77484 GCA_003165235.1 Syntrophobacteraceae bacterium | reverse complement strand
TAAGGGCTTGTCCGTAAATAAATCCTTTGCGCTCGCATCCGGCATTTGGTCTGCTTTGGCCGCTCCTCAATCGCAAAATCCTCGACGTAGCCCAACTACGCCTGCGGTTTTGCTCAATCCTCGCGACCAAATCAATCTCAAATCCCGGCGCGATCCCTAAGAGGCTTATTTACGGACAAGCCCTAAGACGAATTTGGCGATTGAGCCCGAATCCCTCAGTCCTTCAATCCTTGAATCCCCAAGTTCTTCTCCGTCTATCTGTTCTTGCGCCACCGGCTATGAGTTATGCCGTGCTTCTTAATCATATAGTTAAGCTTGCGCGCGGTGACTCCCAGTCGGCTTGCAGCGTCTTTTTGCACCCATCCGCTGAGTTCGAGGGCTTCCAGGAGCAGGTCTTTCTCGCTTGCCTCGAGGTTTTTCAGAGGTTTTGAAGAAGATTTGGCTTTGTGCGAGAAGCCCGAAAGAGATATGCTTTCCAGGGTTATTCGACCGCTTTCTTCCAGCAGAACGGCCCTCTCAATAGCGTTGGAAAGTTCCCGCACGTTCCCTGGCCAGTGATGATGTTTGAAAAGTTCAGTGACTCCTGGCGCAAAACCGCTGAAATTTCTTTTTAGTTCACGACAGCATTTCTGGAGCAGGTAGTCGGCAAGAGGCTCGATGCACTCCAGCCTCTCTCTCAAAGAGGGCAGGTGCACTCTCAATACATTGATCCTGTAATAGAGGTCCTCTCTGAATGTCCCGGCCTCCACGTTGGCCTCGAGGTTTCTATGTGTTGCGGCGATTATGCGGATGTCTGTCCGAATGGTCTGGTTTCCGCCAAGCCGCTCGAAGCATTTTTCCTCCAGCACCCGCAGCAGTTTTGACTGTAAGGCGGCAGTAAGCTCGCCTATTTCATCCAGGAAAACTGTGCCCCCATGCGCCTGTTCCATGCGTCCGGTCCTGGTCTTGGTGGCCCCGGTGAAAGCCCCTCTTTCATGTCCAAACAACTCGCTTTCCAGCAGGGTTTCCGGAATGTTGGCGCAGTTGATCTTGATGAACGGTTTTGCGCGTCTGCGGCTATTGAAATGCACCGTTCCGGAAAGCAAGCTCTTCCCGGTTCCGGTTTCTCCAGTTATGAGGATCGTGGCTTCCGAATCCGCAATCCTCTTCAATGTAGAGATCACTTTGCGCATGGGTGGGCTTGCCGCGATTATCCTGTCAAAATCGTAGGTTATGTCCTGAGTGCGCCTCAGGTAGTCGATTTCATTCCTTAAAGCCCGATTTTCGACCGCCTGTTCAACGGCAATTCTGATCCTGCTGGAAGTGTAAGGCTTGACAATGAAGTCGAAGGCCCCGGCCCTGATTGCCTGGACGACAGTTTCGGTCTTCGTCTGCTCGCTGACGACCAGCAAAGGGGTATGGGGGGGCAGTTTATCTTTCAGGTTCCGAATGTTGTCATCTCGGTTGGACTCAATGCTCACCACCACCGCATCGAATGCTTCTTTTTCCAGTCGTTTGTAAGCCTCATTAAGAGAGGAACAGAACTCGATTCGATGCGCGTTCAGGCCTTCCGAGGCAATATGCCGCCAGGTCTGGTCATATTCAACTAGGAGCACTCTGGCCATTTTCAGTTCAGCACCGCCTTGATAAGTGATCATCAAAGACCGAACACCCAGTTCGCCGGGCCCCTCCTCACTATGAATCGGCTCTCCGAAAATAGTGCTTAATGGTTAAGCATAAACTTCCGAGTGAAGAGTTGAGCAAAATAATATCGCATTTTGCACTAAATAGGTAATATATTGCGCTCAATTCCTGTTTCTGGTAATTACCAGGAGTAAAGAAAGTCAGACCAAATGCTCTTTTTGCCTTAGTTTGCAAGGGCCTGCCCAGCTCAAAGGGGTATTCGGCTCGCCGGATCGAGAGTTTTCGATCACGTATTCCGGCGCGCTCTGTCACTTCACCTGCTGGGGAACCTTGACTGAAAGTACACATTATGGAAGCTTTCAAGAATTCCAGGGCCACAATAGTTGACGACGACCAACTGATCTGCGAGACTCTCACCGAGACAATTCGCAGTTGGGGCCTTTGCGCGGAGGGCTTTACCCAGCCCGAAGCCGCACTTGAAAATATCAGGAACAATAAGTGCGATATAGTATTGCTCGACGTTTTCATATCCGATGTCTGCGGCCTGGACCTGATCCCACAACTCGGCAGCGATCTGAAAATCATAGTCATAACGGGATTCGCCGATAAGGATACTGCTATCCGGGCGCTGAAACTCGGCGCTTTCGACTTTCTGGAGAAGCCATTTCAGAATGAGCTGTTATACTATTCGATGTTGAGGGCCTTAACGGCCCTTGCAACTGAGAGGGAATCAAGAAGGCTGATAGACGACCTCAAACAGAGTCGCTCGGAATTGCTCGCTCATCAGCAGAGGCTTGAAAACTTGAATACTCAACTTCTCGACACCAACAGGGCCCTGTCGATTTTTGCTCAAAATATCGAGCGTGAGAGAGAGGAAATCGAGAAGCGAATCGCCCTGAAACTAAGAAATCTCATACTGCCAATGGTCGTGAAGCTGAGAGACGATCAGGCCCTTCACAAGCATGGGGCCCAACTTGATATGCTGACTACGCAGATCGAAGACTTGACTTCCGGGTTCGCCATGGACTCTCGCGTCGCCATGTCCCTTTCATTCACCGAACTGCGGATCGCGTCTCTTGTCAAAAACGGCATAACGACTGAAGAAATAGCACGACAGTTGCACATTGCTGAGAGCACGGTGCGTACGCACCGGAAAAATATCCGCAAGAAACTGAACATAAACAACGCGCAATACAGCTTGAGAAATTTCCTCAATTCAAGACCCTGACCCAGTCGGTTGGGGTAATCTGCTCAGCCTGTTTGCCTTTCTCTAAAAGCGGTGTTATCAGGAACTAAAAGTATGAGTTCATGTCTCAACCTTGCAAAAGGTTTGATCCGCAAGGAAATATCCGCCCTTGAGTTCCTTCATGGCCGAATCGGTCCCGAATTTGAACGGGCGGTCTCATGCCTCAGCGAGATGCGGGGGAAAGTGATTGCAACCGGGCTGGGAAAGTCTGGAATTATCGCTGGTAAGATTTCGGCGACCCTTTCCAGCACTGGCACGCCGTCGATTTTCATCCACCCGGTCGAAGCATTGCACGGAGATCTGGGGATAATACAGCGCGAAGACCTGGGCCTGTTTCTCAGCAACAGCGGTGAAACCGCCGAGGTGCTTCAGTTTCTTCAAATGTTCAAGCGGCTGGGCCTCAAAACGATAGCGATAGTTGGAAGAGCCGATTCCACTCTTGCCAGGGATTGTGATGTCTGTCTGGATGCAACTGTAGAGTCCGAAGCATGCCCCCTCAATCTTGCCCCCACCAGCAGCACCACTGTCGCGATGGTCCTGGGAGACGCGCTGGCGGGGTGTCTTATGACTCTAAAGGGGTTTTCCGCTGAAGATTTCAGCAGGCTGCATCCCTCTGGCGCATTAGGCAAGCGGTTGCTCTTCCGGGTGAAGGACATTATGCATGCGGGAGAAAATCTGCCGGTGGTGATGAGCGGAACGCTCATGAGGGATGCGCTTATAACATTGACCCGCAAAGCAATGGGAGCTGTTATCGTTGTCTCTTCGATGGGCGATCTTCTAGGGGTTTTTACGGATGGGGACCTGCGCCGGGCGGTACAACAGCATGAAAACCTGCTGAATATCGAAATCGATAAATTAATGACCAGAAACCCGGTCGTTATTCATGACAGCCGAATGGCGGCCGAAGCCCTGAACCTTATGGAAAACCGTCCTTCACAGATATCGGTGCTTCCCGTGCTGGATAGCTGCAATAAGGTGACCGGAATCATAAGGTTGCACGACCTGGTGCAGGCGGGCCTTTAGAAAAGATCGAAATGTTCAGCGTGCCCCTTTGCGCAGCAAATCAATTTGTTTCCGAGGAGCTTCTCCCTTTCTTGTAAAAAGACATTAGAAACTCAGTATCCTTCGGCGAGAGGTCAAATCGCGTGACGGCTTCATTCAGGAGCTTTTGCACGGATTTGTCCGGGTTGTCGTTGAGCTCGGCTGAAATCCATTTTACAGCCCTGCGCAGCGCTTCGCCTTCAGGCATTATAGTGGTCATAAATCCAACCTCCGGTAGAAGATTTAATTCCAGGCCCCGCTCAACTCATTATACCAGATTATCGATTGCGGTCGCACTACTGAATCATACTTCCCTCAATTGAATAAATTTAGGAATTTGGGAATTTGCGAATTAATTCCTAAATCCCCTAATTCGGAACTCTTCAATTCTTTCTCAACCCTCAATTGATTTAACAAATCCCTCAATCCCTCAATCCCTCAATCGGCAGGGTAGGGTAGGTCCAATACCCGATTCTTCCCCCCGAAAATGCCCCTTGTGTTCAGCTTCCCGCCTATCTAACATAACATCAGGGAGTTACGCGTTCGAAGTGTGACGGGTCTCACGCCTTTGCCGGCGTTTGAGAATAAACGTTTGACAACTTTAACTTGAACCGGGGTTGAAAATGCCGCGGCCTATCATGGTCAGAATCGCCGAAATTATTTATCAGAGCGGCTATGATATTAAAAGAAATGTCAGCGCCGGCCCTTACCGGATAATTGACTCGGTGAGTATCTCCAAGGAGGCTTTAGAAAAATTCAAAGCTCACAGCATGCAAGAACTCCAAGCTCCGCAAGAGCCTGCCCCGGACCGGATCGGGGGTGGGAGGGATGAACAGAAGAGCATAAACCCTGACCAGGACCCCGAACTAAAAAGAAATCTTGAAACCCTGAACCTGGATTCGGGAGCAAAACCCGAGGAAATCAGGAGAGCCTACCTGGAAGCGGTCAAAAAATATCACCCGGATAAGTTTCTGAACAGTTCCCCTGAACTGGTGAGAGCTGCCGAAGAGAAAACGAAACAGGTAAATACAGCCTACAGCATACTAAAAAAAGCATAGCCTTAAGGAAAAAGATATGGCCGGCCGGTTTAAGATATGTCTGATCGCTGTGTGTATTTGTGTCTTGCTCCCGGCCCTGTCCTGTTTGGCGGTGACAACTTTCGAAATATACGAAGCGAGCGCTCTCAACCAGGTGATAAAGCGCAACACGCTGATAGTGGGAATGGAAGTCAAGTTTTTCCCGTTCGAATATACGGATGCCGACGGGCGGCCCATCGGTTTCGATGTGGACCTGGCAAAGCTTGCCGCCCAGGAGCTCGGCGTCCGGATCGAGATCAAGGACATGGAATTCAGTGGCCTCATTCCCGCCCTCCAGGGTGGCAAGATAGACATGATAATTTCCGGAATGACACGGACGCCGGCGCGTGCAAAAACTGTAGCGTTCACGCAGCCATACTTTGAGACCGGTCTGTGTGCTCTCATCAGCAACAAACGGGCCCCGGAGGTTTCCGAGATAGGTCAGTTGAACGCTGAGGGCCGAATCCTGGCGGTAAAGCTGGGCGCCACCGGCGATCTCGTAGCAGCGAGACTGTTCCCCAAAGCAGAGGTGAAAAGGTTCAAGGAAGAGACAGCGTGCGCACTGGAGGTAGTTTCGGGCCGGGCTGACGCCTTTATATACGACAAGTTGTCGATCGAAAGGCACCACGCCCAAAACCTGCAAACGACTCGCGCGATTCTCAGGCCATTCACCTACGAACCTTATGCGATCGCAATAAAAAGCGGCGATTTCGATTTTCTGAACTGGTTGAACATTTTCCTGGAGACAATAAAAGCTGATGGAAGGTATCAGGAACTCCAAAAGAAGTATTTCAACGATCTTTAGCAACGATCGGGACAGGGTGAACGTCTTCGCCTGCGCGGCGATTCTTGCGGGTTGCATCGTGAGTTTATACCTGCTCCTCAGCAGGATGGAGTACTCCTGGAACTGGCGGATCGTCTGGGAATACCGCCGACTCTACCTCTATGGGCTCTATTATACCCTGGCCATCTCCACGGGCGCCATCTGCCTCGGTTACCTGCTGGGCCTTGCGGGTGGAGTCGCCCGAATATCGGGAAACGCTTTCGCAAAGGAAGCCGCAAGGCTCTATGTCATATTCTTTCGCGGCACCCCGCTCCTGATCCAGATATATATATTCTATTTTTGCCTTGCGGCGGCCATTGGCTGGGACAATCCCGTCGTAATCGGCGTTGTCGTCCTGGCGGCGTTTTCGGGGGCGTACATAGCGGAGATAGTTCGAGCCGGGATAGAGTCCGTTGATCGGGGTCAGTCTGAGGCGGCGCTCTCAACCGGTCTGACCGGATGGCAGACCCTGAGATATGTAATCTTTCCACAGGCCTTCAGACGGATCATTCCGGCCGTAACCGGGCAGTTCGTCTCGCTGATCAAAGATTCATCCCTTCTTTCGGTAATCTCGGTCCGGGAGCTGACCAAAGCATCCGAAGTCGTAAACGCAACTACCTACAAGACTTTTGAAGCCTATCTGCCGCTCGCCTTCATGTACCTGCTCCTGACCTACCCGCTCTCCCACCTCGCGCAGGCCTTCGAAAGAAAGCTGAGAAAGTCGGATCTCGGATAGCAGTTTCCATCCGGAAACACCGGTTCGGGTGTCCCGCAGGCACATGATAGACTGCGGAGAACGCTTACCTTTTTCGATGTAAAAGAACCGGGTCGGAAACCGGCCAATGTCAGCTCACACGCAGCTTCCAGCCAGCTTGCGCCTTGACTTTGGAGCAATCCTGTCAATCGTCTAAATCCTGTCAAGGGCCTTAAGAGATCCAGCCAGCTTTCACCTTGACTTTGGATCAATGGTTGGATATTTTGGTGGTCCACTGGGGGATCGTCCAGCGGCAGGACTGCAGACTCTGGATCTGCCTACCTAGGTTCGAATCCTAGTCCCCCAGCCATTTTTTTCCCCCACGGTCCCATCGTCTAGTGGCCTAGGATATCGGCCTCTCACGCCGAAGACACGGGTTCGAACCCCGTTGGGACTACTTATTTTTCCGGCGCCCTGCTCAAGCCAGCAGTACTCTCCGTGGCGCTTTTTCAACCGAACGCTGTTTCTTAGTAAAGCTCTCCGACCGGATTTTTCCGCAACCATCGACGTTCAAGCCATTTCCAGGTGGCTTCGACCTCTGAGCGGTAAAGATGTTTTGTCGCAGCATGCGTCAGCAACCCGCCCACCTCCACCCAAGAGAGGAAAAGGGTTTTCGTGCGACAAAAAATCTATTAAGATAACTATTCCTATGCGGGAGCGACCATCATCTCTGCGGTCAGGATGGAAAGCTTTTGTTACTTTCCCAAGTTCAAAGCAGAGTGGGTTGTAGTAAGCAGGTCGAAATTTTCCTTGTTCGATCTGATTTTAAGCGGAATTCTTTTTGAGATTGAGTTACGATATTCTTTTCTGCTGATGCTTCAGTCAAATTCCCTTAACGTCATTACGAAAGGGCCCCGTTAGGATGGATAAGGCCGAGAACTGCTCGTGTTGCCTGTGTAAGCCGGAGAGTTCACTTGAACAATGTTCTCAATGCGAACTGGAAGACATCCTCGAGGCCTCCTACGATGGCCTCTTCATTACGGATGGAAAAGGCAAAGTTCTTATGGTGAACAGCGCCTGGGAACGTATTTGCGGGATTCATCGCGACTCCGTCGTCGGACACTACGCTCAGGATCTGGTCCAGAATGGGATGTATTCGGAGTCCTGCGCCTACCGTGCGCTTCGCGAGCGAAGAAAGACTACGATCATGTTAAATATGACAGGCGGGGATAAGGTAGGCCAGGAGATAATGGCTACCGGGATCCCGATCTGGGGAGACGACGGAGACATCAGGCGGGTCGTAGTAAATGTGCGTGACATCACTGAATTAATATACCTTAAAGAACTGCTCGAAAAGACAAAGCAATTGAATGAGATTTATGCCGCCGAGATCGAGCAGATGCGCTTTCAGCAGAAGGACCAGGACGGCGATATCATCGCCAGAAGTCCTAAGACAAAGCGGGTTCTGGAAATGGCCGCTCAGGTGTCCAAAGTCGACTCATCCGTTCTGCTCACCGGAGAGTCGGGCACGGGGAAAGAGGTTATTGCTGACGCCATTCACCGCTTGAGTCATCGATCCAACGGCCCGTTGATAAAGGTTAACTGCGGGGCTATTCCTGAGAACCTTTTGGAATCCGAACTGTTCGGGTATGAACCTGGAGCGTTTACCGGGGCGAGAAAGCAGGGAAAGCCCGGCATGTTCGAATTAGCCCAAAAGGGGACCCTTTTTCTGGATGAAGTGGGAGATATTCCGATCAATGTGCAGGTAAAATTGCTTCGGGCTTTGCAGGATCATGAAATAATTCGCGTAGGTGGCCTCAGGCCGTTTCCTGTAGATGTCCGAATCGTTGCCGCAACCAATAGAAATATCAAGGAAATGGTCAATAACGGGTCCTTCAGGGATGATCTCTACTATCGGCTGAATGTCGTTTCAATCGAAATCCCGCCGTTGCGAGAGCGCAAGGAAGATATACCCCTGCTTGTCTTATCGTTTTTAAAGAAGATCAACAAGAAGTACGGGTTTGAAAGGCGCTTTTCTTCCACGGTTGCTGAACACTTCATGCATTATTCCTGGCCTGGAAATATCCGCGAGTTGGAAAACGTAATCGAGCAAATGCTCGTCATGACCGAAGATGAAGAGATTAAGATAGGGCATTTGCCGACTTATATGCTTCACCGCTCTTTTCATGTTGGAGGTGACACGATGGTTGAGTCTAATGTGTCTCTTGATAAAGCCGTCGAAAACCTCGAAATGCAGATGCTTCAACATGCCATGAAAATTCATGGAAGCACGCGCAAGGCGGCTTCGGCATTGGAAATCAGCCAGTCTGCCCTGATGCGCAAAATAAAGAAGTATAGGATTTCTCAGATCGAAGATGAGCAGGAAGATGACCGTGAGGGGCCCTGCGTTTTTAACGACGATTTACGGATCAGATTTTAGCCGCGATATTTTCATGTCAAAGGTTTATTTCCAGATTGGAGGGGCGGTATTGAACCTGGATCGGTTCACTGAAGCGATTTGAGATCGCCACCTACTTCGACCTCAAAATCTTAGCTTCTGCATGAACCCGGAATTGTATCACCCTGAAGGCGATTCGATACCGACTCAAATGAGTAAACAGTGTATTCCGGTAAAAATCGAGTAGAAGCTTTACCCAGCCTCTACTCAGAAAGGTGTAGCCTAGGGTTGCTCGCACTGGCACGGTGCTTGCCTTCAGTAACAACGACCGGAAATTGCCGGGTATGCCAGGCTAGACGCAAGTGCTCAGAGAAAACAGGAGGCTTTAACATGGCGAAGGTTATTTCTGCTGACGAAGCAGTCCAGATGATCAAATCCGGAGATACGGTGGCCATATCGGGTTTTATGGGAATGGGCCATCCGGAGGAGATCTCCCTGGCGATGGAGAAGAGATTTTTGGAAACCGGTGAGCCAAGGGATCTCATTCTGACCCACGGCGCCAGCCAAAACGATGGCAAGTCCAATTGGGGACTGAACCGGTGGGGCAAAGAGGGCTTAATCAAGCGGGTCATTGCCGCGCACTGGGGGCTTCAGCCCGATATCATCCGGTTGGCGGTCACGGAGAAAATTGAGGCGTACAATATTCCCCAGGGACCATACATGAACCTCTTGCAGGCGATTGCGTCCAAAAAACCGGGCATTCTCACCCACGTTGGTCTGAAGACGTTCGTTGACCCCAGGGAAACCTGCGGCCGCTTGAACAGCATCAGCAAAGAAACTCTTGTCGAACTGATGGAGATCGGCGGCAAGGAATACCTGTTCTATAAGACTTTCCCGATCGATTGGGCAATCATTCGCGGGACCACCGCCGACGAACTCGGAAACATTTCCATCGAAAGAGAAGGGATCATGCTGGAGTTTCTGGCCCTGGCGCTCGCAGCCAGAGGGGCGGGCGGCAAAGTTATCGTCCAGGTCGAAAGACTTGCCAAGGCCGGCACGATCCATCCTATGATGGTCAAAGTGCCCAAGGTGGTCGTCGACTATATTGTGGTCGCCAAGCCGGAAAACCATTGGCAGGTCCCCATGGCGGAACAATATAACCCGAGCTTGTGCGGAGAGATAAGGGTTCCTCTGAGCGAAGTGGCGCCTTTGCCGATGAACGAAAGGAAGATCCTCAGCCGCCGATGTGCGATGGAACTGGTCCCGGACGCCGTTATCAATCTCGGAATCGGGATACCCACCGGGGTCGGAGTTGTGTGCGCCGAAGAGGGCCTAAGCGACAATCTGACAATGACGGTCGAACCGGGAGTGATCGGCGGAGTTGCATTGGGAGGACTTTACTTCGGATGCGCGATTAACCCCGAGGCAATGGTGGACCACCCGAACATGTTCGACTTCTACGATGGCGGCGGGCTTGATCTTGCGGTTCTGGGCATGGCTGAGATGGACCAGTTTGGCAATGTCAATGTCAGCAAATTCGGCCCTCGAATTGCCGGGTCGGGTGGGTTCGTTGATATCACGCAGAGCACGCCTAACGTTGTTTTCTGCGGGACCCTTACTGCAAGCGGCCTGAAAGTCGAAATATACGACGGCGCTTTAAAGATCGTGAATGAGGGCAAGGTGAAGAAACTGGTCAAAAAGGTGGAACACATCACTTTCAGCGGAGAATACGGCCGTACGAGCGGTCAGAAGATTCTCTACGTTACCGAGCGGGCTGTTTTCGAGTTGAAGCCGGAGGGCGTAACACTGGTTGAAATTGCCCCCGGGGTCGATCTGGAGAAAGATATTGTGAATCAGATGGAGTTCAAGCCCATCATATCTCCCGACTTAAAGCAGATGGACCCGCGTATTTTCAATGAAAGAATTCCTATGGGCATAAAGCCTGAGATATTGGCGAAGAATAGCGACGGCGTCCAGTCTCGGGCTGTGCCTGTGAAGTAACCCCGCAGCACGTGTAATACGTGTATTGCATTCAGCAAGGAGAGTGAACAATGGCTGTTAAGACGAGAAAAGAGTATCTGGAGTCCCTGAAGGCGATGCGGCCGAATGTCTACAAATTTGGCAAGCTCATTGAAGACGTGACGACTGATCCGGCGACTAAAAGAACAGTTGAGAGCCACGCGCGTGCGTTCGATGCGTCGAATGATCCCCAGTATGCCGAGGATTTCACCACCGATTCGACATTCCTTCCCGGCGAAAAGATTCACCGATGGAGTGGAATGATGGAGGGTCTGGATCAGGTGATGGGAAACTCCAAGCTTAAAAGGTGGATGTACCGTTTCACGGGGAGTTGCACCGGTGGGCTTTGCGTCGGTTGGAACGCCCAAAACGTCCTGTGGAACGTGACCGCCATGACCGACAAGGAATTCGGCACCAACTACCAGCAACGCCTGAAGAAATGGATCATCGAATCTCAGAAGAAAGGCCTCGTGGTGTCCGGAGCTCTTACTGACGCCAAAGGCGACCGCGCTATGCGGCCTTCTCAGCAGTCTAATCCCGACAGTAATGTCCATATTAAGGAAGTTCGCCCCGACGGCATCGTCATCAGCGGCTATAAGACGATGATCTGCGGCGTGGCGGCCTCCAATGAAGTTTTCATTCTGCCCGGCAGCGGCTATCGAGAAGATGACCAGGATTACGCGCTCTCATGCGTGGTCCCCCGGGACATCGAGGGCCTTACCATAGTTGAGACACGCCGCGCGAGCGATTCGCGGGAACTCGAAGAAGGGTGGGATATTCCCGATTCCGGGATCACCCAGGCGTATATGTTCTTCGAGGACTGCTTCGTGCCGAACGAAAGAGTCTTCATGTGCAAGGAATTCAAGTACTCGGGGAAAATAATCGAGTACTTCACTGCAAATTACCGGGCCTGTATCGGCGCATGCGTGGCCGGCCAGGGAGACGTAATGATCGGGGCCGGAGCTTTGATGGCTCGAATAAACGGTTTGGCTGCAAGCACTTTTGCCAATAAGATGGTGGATATGGCGGTAAACAACGAGACCACCTACGCCATGGGAATTGGCGCCATGGCGCTTGGCAAAAAGGGGCCGGGCGGCATGTGGGTATCCGACTCCCTTATAGCTCATGCCAACAAGGTTCATGTTGCGACCCTTCCCTATGTGACCAAGCGAATTTGCCAGGACATCGGCGGAGGCATCGTTGAGACGGGTTGCTTCCCGTCCTATGCGGATTTCAAAAACCCGGTTTATGGCCCCACAATCGAAAAAGCCGTAAAGGCAAGCGACAAATACAGCGCTGAAGCACGCGCGAGGGCCGCCAGGCTCTCCGAATGGCTAACCCTTGGCGCCGGCGTCCCAGGCTGTATGCATGGCGGTGGCTCCCCTGACGGAGCCAAGCTGGTTGTGCGAGCTTTGACGCCTATCGATCAGTTTGCAGATTATGCCCGGAAAATCGCAGGCATAAAAGAGCAAGTTCCCGAACCGGAAAAGAAGAAGAAGTAACCATCTTAAGCATTACGACAGGGGCGGGCGGATTTTTTCTTGAAATCCTCCCGCCCCTATGGTGTATGGAGCAGCTATATGCTCAATGGGTTGGTGGCAGGCACTTATAGAGAGAAAGGACACTAAGAGATGGATTTCAATCTGACTGAAGAGCATCAATTAATTCGGCAAAATGTAAAGGAATTCTGTGAAAAATATGTTTGTCCGATTGCCGGGGAAGTCGACCAGGAACCGAGGTTCCCTGCCGAGACGGTCAAAAAACTCGCCGAACAGGACTGGTTGGGTATTCCCTATCCGGTGGAATACGGTGGAGCCGGATCCGATTATCTAAGCTATATCATCGTGCTCGAAGAGCTTTCGCGGGCATGCGCGTCGACCTGTATTACCGTGGAGTGTCACACCTCCCTGGCAGGGTTTCCGCTGTTTAAGTTTGGTACGGAAGAGCAAAAGCAGAAATACCTTACCCCGCTGTGCAAAGGTGAGACGCTTGGCTCCTTCGCCCTGACTGAGCCTGGGGCCGGGACCGATGCGGCCGCAGGGACAACGACAGCGGTTCTGGATGGGAATGAATGGGTCCTGAATGGAACCAAGACGTTCATCTCAAATGCTCCCGTGGCCGGTGTGCTCATCGTGTTCGCCATGACGGACAAGTCCAAGGGAACGAAAGGGATCAGCGCTTTTATCGTCCCGGCTGGGGCTCCCGGTCTTCAGATTGGAAAACACCTCAATAAGATGGGAATACGAGGGTCGCTTACGTCTGAAGTGTTCATGAAGGACTGCCGGATTCCGAAAGAGAACCTGCTGGGTGGTGAGGGGCAGGGGTTCAAAATCGCCATGATGACGCTTGACGGCGGTCGGATAGGCATTGCAGCGCAAGCCTTGGGTATTGCTCAGGCCGCGCTCGACGAATCGATACAATATTCCAAGGAAAGAGTCCAGTTCGGAAAACCCATCGGGTCGTTGCAGGCGATCCAGTGGATGCTCGCCAACATGGCGACCGAAGTGCAGGCATCGAGGTTTTTAACCTATCATGCGGCTTGGTGTTACGACCAGGGACTGCCGTACAGCAGTCAGGCCGCCATGGCAAAGTTGTTCGCCTCCGAAACGGCTTCCCGTCAAACGGACCGCGCAGTACAGATCCATGGGGGCATCGGGTACATCAAGGGGACCAAAGCCGAACGTCTGTACAGGGACGCGAAGATTACGGAGATCTATGAGGGGACCTCGGAAGTTATGAGGATGGTTATTGCCGGCGGCTTGCTGCGTTAACCGGGAGCGGAAGATAATGAGACCTGTGTAAAGAGACCTGCCCCGGCAAGCCCAGCAGCTACGCGCGCCCGGTTGGTCTCTACAAGGTGAAGGATGGGGACATCAGCTTCGACTGCGAAAGATGTCTTGAGTGCGGAACGCGCCGCGTGGTTTGCCCCAATGCAGAAAAGCTGCTGCTTGGGTCTATGCCCGCGGCCGCTTCGGCATCCAGTTCCGCTACGGTTGATCTGAAGGGGGAGAAAATGCTGTTTCGCATCCTCTTTAAAGCTCCTGGGCCTTCCCTGGTCCCGGCTATGGTAATCTGACAACTCCAGGTTTGATATTGGCGCATGGCGGAGAAATCAAAAACTGATTTGCGCGCAAGAAGGGGACGGAACCAAAACTGTTAGTGGCTTACCGCCCACGCATTAGCACGGAGTTTCGGCTCTGGGGAGGGCTTTGGTTGAAACTTTTGAACATTCAAATCTTTCGGAGGGACCCATGACTCAAATGGCCGGTGGGATTGCGATTCCAAAGGAGCATTTCGCTGATCTAGCCCGGAAAATGCTCCGTTACAGATGGATATGCTATGGAATCCTGCTTCTTACTTATATCTTCGTCTACTTTGACCGGGTAGCTCCAGCCGTTGTTGCGCCGGAACTGATGAAGGAATTCGGCCTCACAGCTACGAGCCTCGGGATTCTATCGTCCATGTATTTCTATCCGTATGCTGCGATGCAGATCCCGTCCGGAATCCTGTCCGACTATTTCGGACCGAGATTTTCGGTTGGCACTTTCTTCATCATAGCCGCGGTAGGCACAGCTTTGTTCGGCCTGGCGCACAGTTTTGGCCTGATCATTTTCGGCCGCTTTCTCATGGGAGTCGGTGTCGCAGTTGTCTGGATACCCTGCATGAGAATCCTGGCGAACTGGTTCCGGCCCAACGAATTCTCCACCCTTACCGGGATGATGCTCACATGGGGTAATGCAGGAGCTATTCTCGCATCGGCGCCTCTGGCATTCCTGGTGGGTCTGGTAGGCTGGCGATATTCGTTCTTCTGGCTTGGCGCTTTCATGATCATTCTGGCCGCTCTGAATTTCATTATTCTGAGAAATAAACCCAGCGACAAAGGTTATCCAACTGTTTCGGAAATCGACAATGTTCCTTATTACCAGGGGGCGGGTGCCGATGTTTCCTTTAAAGATAACCTTAAAAAGCTTTTTATGATGAGGAACTATTGGCTTATCGCCATCTATGCATTCATGATCTACGGCACTGTTATGGGGTTTCAGGGACTTTGGTGCATTCCCTATTTGCAGCACACCTATGGAATCCCCAAGCAGCAAGCCGCCAACATCCTCATGTTCTGGCCCATCGGTATGGCTCTGGGTTGTTTGAGCATAGGATGGGCATCGGACAGGCTGCTTAAATCGCGCAGAAAAGCTTCACTTTATGGAATCATCATCTATGCGATTTCATGGTTGCCTGTAATAATCTGGCCCAGTTCCATTCCTGTCGGAGCTTTTTATCCGCTCCTTTTCGTTATGGGCTTTTTCTGCGGGGCCTACGTGCCAAATTATGCCCACATTGCAGAGGGACAGCCCCACAGCTTTATCGCCACAGCAAACGGTATGGTCAATATCTGGTATTTTGTAGGCGGCGCCTTGTTCCAGGCAGTAATGGGCCTTGTCCTGGATGGATACGGGAAAGTGGGCGATAAGTTCCCGGTCGGCGCCTACAAGATGTCTTTCATTTTATGCTTCGTAGCCCTCCTCATAGGCGCAGTCGCGATGTATTTTACAGTAGACACAAAGGTAGTTGTTAAGATCACGGACGAGGAGTTGATTGTTTGAAAAAAAACGGGGAGTGCTCCTGCACTCCCTGTTCCTGCTGACAATACGGAAAAGATTTAACAGGTTAGGAAGGGGAATCTTGCGCGGCGGGGAGACGGTCTTTGGCCCGAGGAAAAAGCCCTGCAGGATTTGGGAAATGCGCCCTTCCGGGATCTGTCTGATCTGAAAAGTCCCTCAGAAGCGCCTTTTCATGGCGTCTCGGAGGGACTTTCGTTATTGGGGTGAAATCCTGCCGCCCGCTAAGTCAAAACTCAGGTGCGCGAACGGTTATTTTCTTTCCAGAGTGAGGGTAAAGCCCATCCCCCCGCCGATACAGAGAGTGGCCAGGCCCTTGCTGAGATTTCTGCGGTTCATTTCCATCGCCAGAGCGTAAGTGATTCGCGCTCCGGTGCACCCGATGGGATGTCCGATGGAAATCCCGCCGCCATTGACATTGACCTTGTTCCAATCCATCTTCAATTCCCGCATGCAGGCCAGGGCCTGAGATGCAAACGCCTCATTCAGCTCGACAAGGTCCACCTGGTCCATGGTCCATCCCGCCTTTTTCAGGGCCAGCCGTGTGGCGGGAATCACCCCGCAGCCCATGTAGGCCGGATCGATGGCGCCTGCTGCATACGACTTTATGTAGGCCAGGGGCTTCAGCCCCAGTTCGTCGGCTTTCTCCTTGGACATTACCAGAACCGCAGCTGCCGCATCATTGACGCCTGAGGCGTTGCCCGCCGTGACGGTGCCGTCCTTTTTGAAAAACGGCTTCAGTTTCGCCATTTTCTCCAGGGTTGTATCCATCGGACGTTCGTCTACTTCGAACACGAGCGGATCACCTTTGGACTTTGGCACAGAGATTGGGACGATTTCATCCCTGAGTCTGCCTGAAGCGATTGCCGCTCTGGCGCGCTGATGGCTGTCAAAAGAGAGTTTGTCCTGGTCTTCGCGGCTGGTCCCGTATTTCTCGGCGATGTTTTCAGCTGTCACCCCCATGTGATAACCGTAATAAAGCTCCCACAATCCATCATGAACCATCAGGTCTACGGCCTCCACATTGAACATGCGGGCGCCCTCGCGCAGGTTCGGCATGGCGTAGGGAATCTTGCTCATGCTTTCCATCCCGCCGGCTACGAGGACTTCGGCGTCACCCGCTGCGATTGCCTGAGCAGCCAGGGCGACGGCTTTCATTCCGGAAGCACAGACCTTATTGATGGTAAAGGCCGGGGTCTCCTTCGGCATACCTGCATAAATGGTGGCCTGGCGGGCCGGGTTCTGTCCCTGAGCGGCCTGGACCACATTGCCCATTATGACCTCATCGACCGCGATCTCGCGATGTGAATCATCCCATTGGCGGTATTTCTGCTCCAACTCGATTATACCGGATCCTTTCAACTTGTCAGGCGCAAAGGAAACCATATCTTGAGTCGCCATGGGTCTCAGGCCGGCACGTTTCAAACTCTCCCGAATGCAAATAGCTCCGAGCTGCGCCGCCGGGATGTCCTTAAGCGATCCCAGGAAATTTCCGACCGCAGTTCTTGCCCCACTTACGATGACCACTTCTCTCATGACTTCTCCTTTAGTTTTTGGAAGGATTCAGAAACGCCAGTACTGCCAGAATCGGCGTGAAACTCCGTTGGAGCTGCAGAAGGGATGACCACGGGCTGTTGGCCCGAATACACCATTTGGGATACCTGGCGGTGGGCCGGCAGTGGTTGTCCGGACCAGACGGAGGAGCGTCCCAAGTTTCATTCAAAGACTCTGCCCAGGCAAAACATCAGGTTTTTGAGCGTCTGTCATGAAACCACAAAAAATTAGCGATTTACTTTATCAAAGGATGCGTCATATTGCAACCGCATTAGCACCGCATCAGCAAGGGGCAAATTTCAAACCTGACCGGCGCCGGGGCGTCGCAGAAGGTGTCGTAGATCAAGCCGGGTCACACCTGGCGAGGATCTTTATCCGTACGCGCCTTCTGGTTTCCGTTTCAGGTTGCATCTGCTTGTGCTCTTTTTGCAGGCGGAATCATTCCATGGTATAATACAAATTTGGAGAGTAATGTATGGTCCAGCAACTACGCAAACAGGCGCATGCAATGAAAATTTTTGTTTCCGGCTCACTTGCTTATGACCGCATCATGGATTTCCCGGGCCGCTTTGCCGATCACATTCTGCCCGACAAACTTCACGTGTTGAACGTGTGCTTCAACATAAAGAGCCTGGTCGAAAAATTCGGAGGGACGGCTGGAAATATTGCGTATAGCCTGGCCGTTCTCGGAGAGTCCCCCTTCATTGTGGCTACCTCCGGGGAGGATTTTTCCCGGTATGAACAATGGCTGATTCAAAATAGTTTGCCGACAGCCTATATAAAGGCGATTCCGGGCATCTATACCGCCGGCGCATACATTACGACCGACCTGGATGATAATCAGATAACCGCGTTCAATCCTGGAGCAATGGCCTTCGAGTCGGACCTTCCATCGTTCAATGGCTCCAATATGGTGTTCATAGGGCCAGGCAACAAGATGGACATGATGAATCTCGCGCAAAGAGCCAGGCTTGCCAATGCGCCCTTTTTCTTCGACCCGGGGCAAAGCCTGAATATCTGGAATGGCGATGAACTGAAGGAAGTTGTTTCAGGGGCGCTCTGCTTCATCTCAAATGATTATGAACTCGCGCTGTTTCTCCGGATGACCGGCTGGGAAATAGAGAATCTCTATAATGCAGTAAAGGTGGTGATCACCACAAAAGGATCGGAAGGGGCGTCGATCTATATCGGAGGCGACAGGGCGGTTATCCCTGCTATCCCTGTCAGTAAGGTTCTCGATCCGACCGGAGCGGGCGACGCTTTTCGAGCGGGGCTGCTCAAGGCCAGAGCCATGAATCTTCCGTGGATCACCGCATGCCGGATGGGGGCTACCGTAGCGTCATTTTCCCTTGAACATTATGGAACACAGGAGCACAGGTTTAGTTGGGAGGAATTTTGCGAGAGGTACAGCAGCGCCTATGGCTCCCTGGCCTGCTAAAAAGAAACTGTTGTGTTGGCCGCCGGCCGTCAGCGGTCAGGTTAGAACGATTCAAGCCAATGGCGGATCGCTAATCGCCGGCTGCTTCGCCGATATCATTTACTCCGCCAGGCTGACACGACAAAGACAGGATTGAGAGCTTCCAGCCTCAGGTCCTTCCCGGTGGGAACCGAGCGGTTCACCTGGAGCTGAACGATGGACACGTTGAAATCCCTGTCCTTCCAGAAGGTGTTCACCTTCTCGAGCGTCTGAAGCAGGACGACTGTCTGAACCACTCTCCCATCTGGAAGGAGCCTCTGAGCTACGGCTTCGAGGATCGCGTCGAGATCGTCCCCGCTTCCTCCGATGAAGACCCGATCCGGGTCGGGAAAGGCGCCGATCGCATCCGAGGCCCTTGCGCATACGGTCTCCACCTTTGATGCGCCGAACTCCTCCAGATTTCGAAGGAGTTTGGAATACCTGGATTGGTTTTTTTCGACCGCCAAAACCCGCTTCAGGCGTGCTATCCTGGTGGCTTCCACGGAGACCGAGCCCGTGGCCGCGCCGAGGTCCCAAAGAACCTGCCCATGCCCTAGCTGAAGTGAAGCAAGGACCACCGCCCTCACTTCCATCTTTGTAATCATCCCGGCTTGCCGTTCGAACGCCTCCTCGTCAAACCCGAAAATCCGTCCGGACTTGTCCCTCTGATCAGTTTTGACGACAGGTTCGGCAGGTTGGATAAGAATGACGTTCAAGGGTGAAAACTCCGCGTCTGAGGCATCCGAAGGCGAAAATGATCGTACTCTCTCAGATGGCGCTCCCAGGTTCTCCCCGATGATGAGCTTGCATTCGCACTGGCTTGATTTGATCAATTCACGTGCGATCCATTGCGGGTTGTGCTGAGGGTCGGTGATTATGGCGACCTTCCGGCCCCTGTCAAGGATATCGAGGACGCTCCCGATGTCGGCCTCGCCTTTGAGGCCGTGAAAGCTTATGGCGTCAATTGAATCCCAGCTCTCGCAGATCCTGGCGCACAGGGTCTGAACGCTGGTGACATTTGGGATCACCATGAGGCGCTGCATCCCAAACCTGTCCGCCAATGTCCTCCCAATGCCGAAGAACAGAGGATCGCCGGAGCAAAGGACTGCTACCCGCTTTGTTTTTGAAATCCTGCCGATCTCTTCCAGGCTCTCTGACAGAGGGGACTTGAGCGAAAGTTTTTCCCCGGCATGGTCTGGGAAGAGTTCAAGATGCCTGCCGCCGCCGGCCAAAATTTGCGCCGCCCCGATCCATTCGAGGACCAAAGCCCCCAGGCATTGCGGGCCGGCGCCCATTCCAATCGCGGCAATCAGGGGCGGCTTCCAGTCACTCGGTTTCAAGACATTAGAGATCGACGCTCCTCGAGGGCCAGCCCCGGACCCGGTCCGGGGCTGGCCATGCCCCTGATTGAAGAAGTCAGTATCGATCGTATTCATTTTACATCCGCAAGCAGACGGCCGTTGTAATCCAAAAGAAGCAGACGGATCTCGGCGCCCTCGCCTGCAAGCCGCGCCGACTGCACAGCGGCTCTTTGGGCGACTGATTCCAGTATATTGTATGAACCCTTGCCTGCAATAATCTCCAGAGCATGCCGCGCAGTATTCGCCAAAGCCAATTCCCGGCAGTGAGCGGCATCATGACCCAGGCTATGAGCTATCCCCGCCAGGAAGTCAAGATCGAGCGGCGCCGAATGCGCGTGGGTATAAGGATGTCCCTGGGCCATCTTGACGGCTTTACCAAAAAAAATGCTGTGAATTATACGGGAAAAACCATACAGTCGCGCCTCCCTGACGGCAAAAGAAAAGAAATCGGCAATCTGGACGAAAGCCTCGGTGGGGAGTTCCGGAAGAAGGCCCATGGCGAATCGCTCGCTTTTTCCGCCGGTGCTGAGGACCATCGCGTCGCATCCGTTGGAGGCGGCGACCGAAATAGCAGCCTGGATGGTCTGCTCGTAGGCTTCATGAGAGAATGGTTTGACGAGGCCGGTCGTGCCGAGAATGGAGATTCCACCGAGAACCCCCAGGCGGGGATTGAGTGTGTGCCTGGCAAGTTCTTCGCCTCTGGGGACTTCGATTTCGACCATGACCGAGAAATTATTCGCACGCATGAAAGTCTCCACCGGCCCGGTTTTAGCCCAAAATGGCAGGCGCAGGGTCGGCTTATCTCTCTGCGTGGTCCGGCTTGCTGGAATGGCAAGATCGGAGCAATTCAAAAATAGCCGTTCAAGTTCGAAATCTTCCGAGCGCATGAGCTCAAGAGTCATGTTTTCGGAGAGCATTTTCCTGGGCGCCGGATTTATGGCCGGTTCGCCCGGAGCTGCAGCAAGGCCTGGCTTTGTAACCAGGCCGACCCCCTTGCCCGCGACCAGCAAAATTCCCGGCCGGTCACGCTCTGCCCGGCCGGCATGCTTAGGTCCATGGCGCAAGATACTGACTGTTGCTCTTATCTCTGCTCCATTTGTAATATCGGGGTCGTCTCCCCCGTCTTTTATGACCGAAGCGCATGCAGTCCCGCCCTGCATTCTGCTCCATGCCACGGGAACCGCAAGATATACGCCCGAAGGCAGCCGGACGGCTACGGCATCGGCGGAGACGCCGGTGAGCAGGTGGCGCAAGGCGGCTTTGGCTGCCGCAGCGGCAGCCGTTCCGGAGCTGAAGCCGCAACGGAGCCTGCCCCTTTTACTATCGGATTTAGACGGATTATAGGGCATTGACAGCTTGATCCGAACGATGCAATGAGTCGCCCATTCAGCTCGGCAATTCTTGTTCCCCGGCTTTAGCAAGTTCCAGAAGCGCATGGATTATGGCTACGGCGACCGAACTGCCGCCTTTTGTGCCAAGGACAGTTATCGAAGGCTGTTTTACGACATTGAGGAGAGCGCTTTTCGACTCTTCGGCCTGCACGAATCCGACGGGGACACCTATCACCAGGCCCGGCCTGACCCCATCTTCTTCAATCAGGCGGATTACTTCCAAAAGCGCCGTCGGTGCGTTTCCAACTGCGATTACAGTCCCGTCCAGACACGAAGCGCAATTCCGGAACGCTGCAAGCGTGCGCGTCACTCCGGTCCTTTCAGCAAGTTCCTGGCTCTGCGGGCTTTCAGCCGGACAAACCACCTCATTGCCGCGCCATGCCAGACGCCAGGGAGAAAGCCCGGCCCGAATCATCCGAGTGTCCGCGTAGATGCGGGCTCTATTTCTGAGCGCTTCGATCCCGCGGGAAACAGCCTCAGGGGAGAAACGCATCCTCTGAGCATAATCGAAATCGCCGGTCGTATGGATAACTCGACGAACTATCCGCCACTGATCGTGCGGGAAAGAGTGTTGCCCCATCTCTTTTTCGATGATGCGAAAACTCTCCCGTTCGATCTTCCGTCCGGCTTCGACCAAGCCGGGCCGGTCCTGTGCGTCATTTGGCGGAAATTGCAGCATCACCTTATTTTCACCTCGATTTTCTGTCCGGAAACAAAAAAATCCTTGATCCCGTACAGACGGACATTCAAGGACTGCACCCAGCTCAATTTGATCCTCTCTTGTCAGGGAAATACCGCGTCCCCGGAAACGAAGAATGGAAACAAAGGGCGCCTGAAACCTTACGATTTAAAAGAGCAACAAGATTTGCTATACCTCAACAACTCACACTTGTGCGCCGAGTTTGACCGGCATTACCTTTTATCTCTACCCCATTTAGCTCGGGAGGTCAATCTTTATGGGCTCCGGGCCGAAACCATTTCGCCGGACAGGTCATGATCAGCGTAGTAATACCGACATTTAACCGGGCAAAGCTTCTGGTGGAGGCTGTGCGCTCTGTTCTCGATCAAAAGGACGTTCCCGAGGATGTCGAGATCATAGTGGTCGATGACGGCTCAACAGATAATACCGCAAATGCGCTTGCAGCCCTGGCTGGAGAGATAGCCTACATCCGCCATGAGCATTCGGGGGTAAGCAAGGCTCGAAACCTGGGCATCTCCAGGTCCAGTGGTGAGTGGATCGCGTTTCTCGATTCGGACGATCTATGGGGCCCTGGCAAACTCCGCGCACAGATGAAGTTCTTTTCGGATCACCCCGAAACCTTTGTGTGCCAAACCGACGAGATATGGGTCCGAAACGGCAGGCGCCTCAATCCCCGAAAATATCATAGGAAACCGAGCGGTTACTGCTTCCCTCTACTACTCGAAAGATGCCTCGTGAGCCCTTCCGCGGTGGTAGTGCACCGCAGGGTTTTCGACTTAGTCGGACTCTTTGACGAATCTCTGCCCGCTTGTGAAGACTACGATCTCTGGCTGCGGATCGGCTGTCGTTTTCCCATCGGGCTGGTCGAAAAACCTCTTATTGTCAAGCGTGGCGGTCATCCTGACCAACTCTCGGCCAACATTGCGAACCTGGACAAATATCGTATAGAAGCCATCCTCAAACTGATTCGCACAACACCGCTCAGTTCCGAACAGCGTCTCGCCGCTGAAAAAATACTCGAGGAAAAACACCGGATTTATTCCGATGGATGCCGCAAACGGGGAAATATGGCCGAAGCGCACAGAGTGGATTCGCTAGTGAGCGAGCAGTTGTTGAACGGAGGTCCGAAGTCAGTATAAAAGGTCGAAAAGAACGGTTTCTGACGCAATATTCCTGAGACTCACGCCGGTTTCCCGCCGGGCCCAAAGTCAAATAGCTTGCGTTTTGCCAGTCCCTGCTTCTATAATAATCCTGCCAATTCGCTGAAGGGAATAGTGGCGGGAATCGAACCGTAAACGAGAAAGGAGATCCGCAATGCTTTTCATAGCCATATTCAGCTATTCTCCCGAGGATAGAAACCTTGTGATCGAACGTGGAATGGGGTCGGAAAAGTCAGTCGGAGTGACGATAAAGGGCGAGTGGTTCGATCTTTCCGGCCATAGGGTGTTCCGGTTGTTCGAAGCTGAGGACGATACGCATCTCGCCGCGTCCATATTTAGCTGGACCGATCTGGGCGTAGCGGAAATCATACCGGTTATGGAGACGGAAAAGGCGTTGAAGCTGCTCAAGAAGGCCGGGAAAAAGTCCTGAAGAGATTTCCACGCGCCCTGCGTCTGATCCCGTGATTGCGATGCCGTTAAGCGATCCTCTTGACCTTTTCTCGTTCAGGTCCGGAGGATTTTCATTTCATAGGCGATGGCCCTGTCTGAACATGCGTTCAGGGGGAGGGACAGGCTCTGATCTCGCCATGCACATAGTTGAGGCGACGGCTAAGATCTTGGGCGAGAATGAAAGATTTGCCGAAGCCGGGGTCGCTGGCGCAGGGCGTTAGCCGAACGCCGGAGGGCGGATGTCGGAATGCAGAGAACGGAACAGGGAGGGCGTATGTCGCGGAGCGGAAAAGTTCCGGCATCTGATGTCCGACCCCAGGCTCATGGCTGCTCCTACCCGCAGGGAGGCCCTGGACTTGCTGCTTTATCCGGACGGGGTGGAACCCAACTGCTATTATCTTGGCATGGCCTCTTACCTCCATAAATTTCGGATCAGAATGCGGGACATTCCAGAGCCGCTTCTTAAAGTTTTCTGTGAATTGCTTGCCTCAGCAGGAAGGATCTTTCGTGGTCCCGATGCGCATGAATTCTTCATCCGCCTTCTATTCAAAATACCGCCGAATCTTCTGGCCTGGCTTTTTGACAGGAGATTTCCGCTACGTCCTTTCATCGACCATATCGATGCAAAAAGGATATTCCCCGGCATAGGGCAACCTTCTCAGGCGTTCAGGAAAAGATGGAGCATCCTGAGGAAACGCCTGATCTCGGGTTTGGACGCGGCTTGCAGTCTTCCGGACTACGGCCTTGAGACCACCCTCCGGGACCTGCGGTTCCTAAAGGCGTCGAGGCGGTCCGGACGTGTGAAGTCTGCATGGAGAGTACATGGAAAGGCTGTTGCCTCCAAAGTGGCGATTGCTCAGCGGGACGCGCCGGCCCAAACGATGAGGCAGCTCTACTGGGGAGGCGAGCGGTCCCGAAAGATTGCTTTCTGGGAAAAACTCATTCAGAACCAGGCCGGGGAACTCCTGGAAATAAGGCGGCTTTCGCGTGAGGTTAGCAGTCGAACAGGCCGGGTCGTCCTGAGCTGGCATAACGCCTCTCTGGGTGCAGCGGGAGGTTGGGCCATAGAAGACTTTGCAGCTCAGTTCGCCTCTCCGGCGCTCTACGGCCTCTTTGTCCATGAGGTTCTTGAAGAGGCGGAGGAAATCCGGAAATCCTTCGATATCTATTCAGTTGTGGGCCTTTGTGATATGAGGTTCGAGCGTCTTTTCGCCCCCAAAGCAGCCAGCGCGGTTGAAAACTCGCTAATTTCCTCGCTTTTTACATCCTGCCGGAGGCCGATTTTTGCCGAAGATGGTCCCTGTGGTCCTGCAGGAACTAAAGAGCCTGAATCCCCCCTATGGAAGGAATCTGCCGACAGGATTGCAAATGGAAACAAATACGAATGGCCGGGAGCGCTTAGCCCTCACCAGCGCATATCGACCCAGCAGGTCCTGGAGTGGATTGAAAAGGCTCGTGAGACTTGGGCAGACGGTCTCATATTGCTTTTTGCGATTGCAAACCAGGGTCAGAGAATGCTTGATTCCGGCAAAATCCCATCCCTGGTCCTGCCCTGGATAGATAAGTTTTTCATCTCATCTCAAAGGCGGGCGGACGCTGCTTACCTGGAACGTCTGTTTCGATTGGCATCGGCGAATATTCGAAATCCATTGATCCTGCTTTGGGATGACACTTCACACGGCAAGGTCCCAAGCCTCGGGCTCGCCCTTGAAGATTTGGCCGGGCGCGGCTTGCCTTTCAGAGCGATAGGCATATTCGACACCGGCGCCTCCTCGGGCGGGTTGCATGGCGCCGAGCGCGCCGGCGCCACCCGAATCATTCTCAAGGACTATCCGCAGAAGGCGCTTTTTGCTCTTAGGCCCCTCAACGAAAATCACTGCCCGGAGGCATATCGATGGATATTCAAAGACCTCGATATGAAATTCTTCCTCAACTATGATTCGTCCTGGAAGGACAACCTCGCTTTCATCTATACTGGGACGCAGGTTTTTCCTCTCCTGCCGGTCCAAACGGAAATGGAATCCGTATCGCCCTGGGTTTTTGACGGGCGAGAGCGATTTGCTTTTGGGACATGGTTCAGGCGAAGGCTTCGCCATATTTCACTCGGTAAGCTGGAAGGGATATCCGATCCGCTCTGCCTCAAATACTGTTCGTGGGCCAACCTGCTCTGAGCGCGAATCTGAGTGCATTTAAAATCTCCTTGCTTTATCCTTTTTAATGTTGGAAAACGCCTCATGGCTCCCCTGCTCTCGGCAATTCGTGTAAGGTCGGTTGGGCGACTGTTAAATTGGAAATGTCGGCATGGTCAACTTCAAGAAGGCTCGTGAACGCATGGTGGAAACCCAGATCGCGGCGCGTGGCATCCACGATGAGGGTGTTTTCGAAGCTATGCGAAAGGTGCCGAGGCATCTGTTCGTGGATGAAGCGCTTCGGGACCAGGCTTACAGCGACCATCCGCTGCCGATCGCCGAAAAGCAGACTATCTCCCAGCCTTACATAGTGGCGCTTATGACTGAGAGCCTGGAACTCAATGGCGCAGAAAAAGTCCTGGAAATAGGAACGGGTTCAGGTTACCAGTCGGCGATACTTGCCGAACTGGCGGACCGGGTTTTTTCTATCGAGCGCCATCCGGACCTTGCGTATCGTGCAAATTCGATACTCCGGAAACTGGGATATCAGAATATCATTGTCCGGGTCGGAGACGGATCGCTTGGCTGGCCGGACGACGCGCCTTTCGATGGTATTATCGTTACGGCCGGCACTCCTAAAATTCCGCAGCCCCTCATTGATCAGCTCAATATGGGTGGCAGACTGGTCGTCCCCGTCGGCGACCGGTTCGGTCAAGACCTCATTCTGGTCAGACGACTGGCGGAGGGGATCAAGAAAACAAATCTGGGCGGGGTTCGCTTCGTGAACCTGGTGGGGAAATGGGGATGGAAAGAATAGAAATCGGCAGTCCAATCATAGGGGTGGTAGGGTCTGGGACCAGCCGGCCGAATTTGACAAAGCTGGCCGAGGAGGTCGGGCGCGAAATTGCCCGCAAGGGAGCGGTTCTGGTTTGCGGAGGTCTTGGAGGCGTCATGACCGAGGCGGCCCGCGGCGCCAAAGAAATCGGCGGCTTTACGCTCGGGATCCTTCCAGGGCCCAAAACGGCGGATGCAAATGAGTTCATTGATTTTCCAATAGCGACGAACATGGGGCATGCCCGCAACTCGATCATCGTCCATACCGCAGATGTGCTTATCGCGATCGGAGGCGGATATGGCGCCCTGTCCGAAATAGCGCTTGCTCTAAAAATCGGAAAAGGAGTGGTGGCGCTTCAGCCACCGTATCAGATCCCGGGGGTGATAGCCGCCCAGACGCCGCTGGGGGCGGTTGATGAAGCCCTCACACTCGTTGAACTCGGCCGCAAACCGCCCGAATTCCCGGGCAGCCGGTCCTGAGGGCGGGTGTTCACCGGAGGCGCTGAACCCGATGTCAAAACGCAGCAGGGAAAAGAATCCGCCAGGACCAGGCGGTAAGGTCCAAGCCTCATGCAGCGGCGTTACTTCCGAGAGCTGCAATGTTCAAAGACTCCGGCAAGAAAACGAAGCTCTGCGAAAAGAGCTGGCCGGGGTGCTTGCCAACGCCTTGGAAAACGAAAAAATCTGGAGGCATTTTGCTGCTGTCGAGCGCATCCTTTTCAGGACCCGCGAGTTGGACCGGCTCATCGAGGATTTGCTCCGGGAGATAAAGGAACGATTCCAGACAGGGCTTCTGGTTTTATTCCTTTCGCATCCCGAAGCCCTCGAGAGGTTCTTCCAGGGCGAGCCGGAGACCAGCCGCGAAATAGACTCCAAAACCTGGATTTCGCCCCTGGATGGCGAATCGGGGCACGCGCTTATCGGACCCGGGCTCAAGCCGGTGCTATTTTCGACGGAACGAAACGGCTACCCATCAATGTTCTCTGCGAGCGGCCATGCACTGCGCTCAGGGGCGCTGATCCCGCTAAAGATAGGTGACATCCTCTTCGGGGCTTTACTGCTTGGCAGCCCCGACCCTGGAAGATATAATCCGGAAGACGGGACCGACCTTCTGGAACAACTCGGAATAAATATAGCTCTTTCCATGGAGAATTGCCTTACCTATGAAAAGGTCCGTGACTTTACGGTAAAGGACCAACTGACCGGGCTTTTCAATTTTTTCCAGATTCATACGATCCTGGAGAAGGAGTTCAGAAAGGCGCGGCGATCAGGGAGCGCGCTCTCAGTACTGGTGGTTGACCTCAATTTCGTCCATGACTGGGATGAGTTCGAGAGCGGAATGGAGGTCCTAAAGCATGCGGCCCGCCTCCTGGAAGCCATCCTTCCTAAGGATGGCTTCTTTATGGGCAGGTACGGAAGCGATGAGTTTCTCATCATACTCCCCAGTGTGCCCGAGGAGGAAGCGCGGGAGGTTATGCCTTATATTTCCTCCACCATGAGAAAATCCCCCTACCGGGAGGGCAATACGGCCATCCTCATCACGACGGCCATTGGGGTGGGCGCAATCAACGAACGGGCTACCGTCGCGCAGGACCTGGTCGATGCAGCCTATGCCGAGCTTTGCGCCGTGAAACTCCAGCACGGACCCAAAGGTGGAATAGTTTAGTAGATGAGTGAGTGAATTTGTGAATTGTTGATTAATTGCCTCTGCGTGAGGTTTGTTGACCTGCTCTTGCTTTTATATCTTGCTCGTGATATCTAAAACGGCTTTATCGGGGCGTAGCGCAGCCTGGTAGCGCACCTGCCTTGGGAGCAGGGGGCCGTAGGTTCAAATCCTATCGCCCCGATTGAAACTTTTCATCTTTCTGCCAATTATTGGAGCGATGTTCACTTTTTTGGTGTCCCGCAGTTTTTGTTGTCTCGGTCAGCGCTTAACCGTCCAAAAGCTTTTGGTTCACAATTTCCGGATACCTCAGCTCGGAGCAGGTAATTGACAGGGGTTAGCATTTGTGCTAACGTATTGTCTATGGGTTATGCAATCGAGTAATTTCACGCTCGCGTAAAAACCGAGATTGAATCTTGGCCTGTCGGCGTACTGGCCGATTTTGCACGTATAAAGGAGGTTCAAAATGGCTGAACAATCTGAACTGAAATACGAGCCTGTCTCTCATGACCATGAAGCGTTCCTCAAAAAGGCCCGGAAACGGAAGGGATTTAGTGAAAAATATGAGGAACTGGGGGATGAGTACGACCTCATCAAGCAAATGCTTTTGGCCCGCGCCAGGTCTGGTCTTACGCAGGAAGCCGTGGCAGAGTCAATGGGTACAACCAAAAGCGCGGTCTCTCGACTTGAATCTGGTGGAAAGCATACTCCTTCCCTGGCTAGCCTCAAAAAATATGCTCACGCTATTGGTTGCCGGTTAGAGATCCGGCTGCTTGAGGAAAGGGTTTGATGATAGAGGAGAACTACGGCGCCACGCCGTCCTCGCTACGAAGACTTGCTCCCGGCCAAGGCTCGCATATTCCTGACCAAGGACCTCGCCTGCCTTATTTGCCGCCGTTTGTCCTGACGTGGGCTCAGTCCGACGTCCCTCGCCCACGCCAGGACGCCCACGGGAGCCTTGAACTGCATCACTGATTGATTTCGCTCCCTCCTCTCAACCTCAAGTTAACTGCCGGCCTGCTCTATCCTTAACTCTAAACGTTACATGGCTCTGGACCCATAGGGAGACTCACCTCCGATGAGTGAATTCAAAGACGGGAATCATTGAGATGAGGTTCCTCCTCTTTAGGCATTAGAGCGAGAGTGTGCAGCCCAATGCCCAGTAGCCGGGGATCAGGGTTAATGCCGTGTGAGGCTGAGAGCGGAGTAGTAGACTGCGGCGTCAGGAATTCGATGGTAATCGGCGACTTTCTAGTCAAAATGGCTTTGGTTACCGGAATTGAGACGCTTTCCGCCGAATCAAGGTTGGAGAAATGGTATACGGCCTCGCCATTCACCACGACGTCAACGGGTTGTTTGGCGAAAGCGCGGAAGTCGCACAGTTCAAGAACCATGTCTTCGTTGGGCTGAGGCGCTAATAATTTCAGGACAGCTTTCGCTCCAACAGACCAGACGCCCCAGCTCTCAGGCGTGGACCAACCTTGAATCATATACGGCGTCGCGTTTAGAGATTGAGCTGAAAAATCCAGCTTTGCACCCCACGAATAGGCGATCCATGTGGGCTCGACCGCCAGCCACTGCCGTTCCGCGACGTTATACTCAAACAGGCCTTCCGTGACGCCATGCAGATCAGCCCATTGCCAGGCCCGCAGCGAAGAAGGTGGCCATTGCCGAAAGCAGGAGGAACGGTGGCGCTGCGAAGGTGCTTTCGCAGGGGAGGATATGGTCAGGCGAGAGGATGCGACTCGACTTCAACGCCCTCCCCCAGATCATATTATTTGCGCCTACATCGATGAGGAATTCAGAGAGGCGAGGCGCAAACGACAGGTATTCATCAAAGGATCGAGCGTGGCCGTGAAATTCCATTAAGGCTGGGACATAGATCGCTGCGAACGGGATCATGCCAATGGCGAACCCGCACATAAATACTGAAAAAACTTTGAGAACAGCGGTTATGGGGCGCCGGTGGACAAGCGCTGCAAGAGCGGACGGACGGGCGGCCGCGGTAATGAGAATCGCAAGCGCCGCCAGGAAGTGGAAAAACCATGCGACGTAGTAGCCGGTGGAAAAAGTGAGAGCATCCAGTATCCCTACAAAAAACATGGCTGAGAAGGAACGGATGCTCATCCGGTCCATGCCTCTCAAAGCTTCGAGAAACAACAGCGCGACCACAGGGGTGAAATACACTGCAAATAGTTGCGGATGGCCGGCCGCGATCGTAAGCATGTTTGGGAAGGCGAATAGTGCCGACCCCACCAGGGCGACTGACATCCGAACTCCGGCAAATCGAACCAGCAAGGCCGTAAAGGAAACAAATCCAATCAGGGACAGTGCTATCCACGTAAGCTGATAACTTAGAAAAGGGTCGCATCCGAGCAGGCGGAGCGGCGCGTAGAAGGGGACGTCCAGCAGGAAGGCATCCGAATAACCCAGGAGGCCGCTTTTCGGATAGAGCATGGCCGGCGATCTAAACGGCGCCAGGCCCTGGACTACCTGATAGAGGTGCTCGTGCAGGTAGACGTCCAGCCGCCCATCACCTATATCTCCAAACACTCTATCGAAGCCGCTGAACAGGAACTGGCGGAAAAAGACCAGACCGCCGGCCCCCCACACGGCGACAGCCAAAGTGATAAATCTCCATCCAGTTACCGGCGATGGTTCTCTCTGCATGGTCCGTCTCCCTTCCGGATCTGGTATGCATTATAATTTTGAGGGTTCAGTCTCGAAAGAAGAAACTTCATAATTGTTCCGGTGGAGTGGGGCGTCGGCGTTTTTCCCAGCGTAGAGCGGTGCTGAACTCAAACTGCTCGCCGCGAAAGGGAAGATTCTTTAGCCTATATTGTCTGCCAGCCTGGTGTCAAATTGAATTCGGGCAAAGAATCCCGGCTTCCCCGCCTTTCGATTGCGCCCTTTGATGCTTTGGCTCTCTATACCTTATTTTGAGCGCAAGTGAGCGACTACCCCTTGGGGCATCCGATAGAAATCCGGCTCTATTTAGTGTATGTTCACCGGCGTGCGATTTTTTCAGCCCGGCATAGATGTATCGCGCGCGAGAGGGGGCAGTAAAAAATGTCCGCCGCAAGGGACTCTAAACCGAGAATCTTTAAAATCGACCCCACTGAAATCAGTGCGGAGGCGATTTGTGATGCGGCCTCCATCTTAAGGTCGGGGGGGCTTGTTTTATACCCAACCGAGACATTTTATGCGCTGGGCGCGATACCGGGGATTGCAGAAGCAGTGGAGAGGGTTTTTGAAATAAAAGGCAGGGATCCCGGGAAACCGCTGCCGCTTATCGCCTCGGACCTTCAGGCCGTCCTGAGCGCCGCATCCGAGTGGCCCGAATCTGCCGAGGCGCTGGCGCGCATCTTTTGGCCCGGTCCATTGAGCATCGTAATTCCCGCCGCTACGTCTCTGTCTGCCGCCCTGCACGCAAGATCCGGCAAAATCGCCATCCGCATCTCTTCTCATCGAGTTGCCTCCCTATTGGCTCAGGCCTCTGGAGGACTTATCGTTTCAACCAGCGCAAACAAAGCGGGAGAGTCTCCTCCAACAAGTCCCGGGGGTCTCTCCGCTGAGTTGCTCCTATCGGTCGACGCGTTACTGGATGCGGGGGATTTGCCTGGCGGTTTGCCTTCGGCTATAGTAGATGTCAATGTTCATCCGGCTGCGCTGGTAAGGGCAGGCAAAATCGCCTGGAAAGATATTCGACGGGCGCTTGAACGGAAATCGGAGATCGGAAACCAGGAAACCGGGAAAGACCAATATCCACGCCCCACGTAGTGTGGAGATTGAAATCCGATATGTCTCAGAGTTCGAGAAGAATCGAGAAATGCACATACTGATTGCGTTTTCGATAATATTTTTAATCCTGATAGGCGCTTTTGCAGCCTCTCGCCGCTGGAAAAGGCTGGAGGCCGCCAATACCCGCATTGTGCTCTCCGGCGGCGGAACGGGCGGCCATGTCAACCCGGCGCTTGCCATCGCAGAGGGCATAAAATCACGTGAGCCCGAAACCCGCTTTCTTTACATCGGTGTGAAAAATAAAGCCGAAAGTGTAATCGTTAACAGAGTGGGATATGAGCTTCGTTTTGTCTTCTCCGAGGGATATCCGGGCATTGGTCCGTCTTTTCGAACTTTGAGGTTTCTCTTTAAGCTCGGCTTCGGAATCGTTCAATCCATCATTATTCTGATCGAGTTCGCTCCAAAGTGGATAATTGCGACCGGCGGATATGTGAGCGCGCCCGTCATTATCGCTGCAATTGTATTGAAAAAGCTGAAAATTGCACGGGTGCGAATCTTTCTGCACGAACAGAACAGCATTCCCGGCCAATTGAACGCATTACTGGGAAGGTGGGTCGACAAGGTCCTGCTTACGTTTCCTCAGACCCTTTCTTTTTTTCCGAACGCAACGGTTGTTGGCTATCCTATACGTCACTCGATAGTTTCTATCCCGCCGGAGCAGGCCAGAAAAAGGCTCTCCTTCGAAATCCCCAAGGGCCGGGATGTGATATTCGCTTTTGGAGGGTCCCAGGGAGCGCGCACAATAAATCGTGCAATAGTCGATGCGCTTCCTTTCCTTCTCCTGCACAGGGACAAGCTGTTCATAATTCACGGCAGCGGCCTGGCCAGCTCTGTTGACTACGATGCGGCGGCGGACACCGAACAGCGGATCGAAAGAACTCTATCCCCGGAACAAAGGGCTTTGCTGGGGGAACTATATTACAGGGAGGACTATTTTCACAATATCGCCGAGATTTACTCGGTAAGTTCGCTAATCGTTTGTAGAAGCGGTGCGGGAAGCCTCAACGAGATTTCACGCATCGGAAAACCCGCTCTACTGATCCCAAAAGTCAATCTGCCAGGCGATCACCAGGTGATGAACGCCCGAGCCATGAAAAGCGCAGGGGCCGCCGAGGTGCTGTTCGAAGACACGGTCATGGAGAACGGAGAACTGCTGGAGAAGCTGGATGGACGGGTCCTGGCGCAAAAGATTTTATCCCTGATAGAAAACAAAACGCTGTTGGGGCTGATGGCTGGAAGGAGCAGGGATTTTCTAAGGCGGAAGGCCATCGAGCGGATATTGAGCGAAATCTATGGAGATATGCGCTTCATGGATGGCAACGGCAGGCCGGCGACACCTTTCAGAGACCTGGCGCGAAACGCCCAACTCCTGCAAATGCTTTCCTCTGCGTATAGCTTTTCCGGGCGCAATTTCGACCCCGCTTCGGTGGTGGACGACCCGGCCGACCTTGCCTATTACCGTCACAGGGCGGCGGGGCTGCTCAGCCGCAAAGGCTGGCAGGACCGCAACCTGGGTGTAAAACTGATCGGTCTTACAAAGTACAGGGAAAAAATCCCGACCCTGCTTAAAATGCTCTCCGACAGGACCCCGGTAAGCAAGATAAAAAGAATTTTCGGAGGAGATTTCGTGCAAGTCGGGTTTATTCGCAGAAACATCGTCCAGGCGCTTCAAGTTATTGACCATTTCGACTCTGATGTTGAAAAACATTTGCTTGCCGCACTTGAGGACCCTTATTTCGAAGTGCGCGCCCAGGCTTGCCGCAGCGCCGCTCATTTTGGGCCATTTGTGGCGGGGAAAAAGTTATGGATAAACGGGATTGTCGAGCGCCTTGAGGATGATTGTTTCGAGGTTGTGGTCGAGGCAGCCAGGGCTCTGGGCGAGATAGGAACAGATTGGGAAGCTGCAGAAGCGCTCTTTTCCATGAATGAATCTCACCACTGGCAGGTGCGCAACGCAGCGTTGTGCGGCCTGAAGCGAATGATAGAACGGGGGGTCGTCAAAGCCTCTGATGAGTTGCTCTCCAAAACCTCGTCTTTCATCCTGACCTCAACGGATTTCAGGCCGCATTTCGAGATAAAGGAAACGTACGGGGCAATCCGGAAGTGTGCAAAAGAGTGCAAATCCGAGCGCGATTTGCCTGGTCCAGCCGCTTTATCAGACCATGTCTCCAGGAAAATCCAATGATTTACGCAATCTGCAATTTTCTCCTCCCGCTTTCCGAGAGTTTTTCATTCTGCCGGCTGGTGAACTACATCAGCTTCAGGGCCATAATGTCGGCGCTTACGGCAGTCATACTCATTTTTCTTTTCAGCAGGCATTTTATTCTGTTTATCCATAGGCGTTCCTTTCTGGAACAGATCCGCGAAACAGGAGTTCATTCAGCGTTCGACAAGAGCGGCACTCCTACAATGGGTGGAGTTCTCATAATAGGGGCCGTACTAGTTTCGATGGCTATCTGGGGCAACTGGCGCAGCCCCTTCATGCTCTGCTCCGTTACGGGGATGGTCTGGTTCGGACTGCTCGGCCTTTGGGACGACGTGTCCAAGGTGCGGTTGAGAAGCGGGGACAGGGGGCTTTCAGAACGCAGCAAGCTCTTTTTGCAGGGGGTTTTCAGCCTTGTTTTCGCCTGGATTTGCGTCGGGCCTTACGCACCCCTTGGAAGTGCGCTTGCCACCAAGGTCTGTGTTCCATTTTATAAGTACCCGCTCGCCGACATTGGTCCATGGCTCTACGGCCTGTTCATCTTCCTGTTCGTTATCTTCGTTTCCAATGCCGTGAACATAACCGACGGTCTCGATGGTCTCGCCATTACGCCCTCGATTTTCGTGGTGGCCGTGCTGGGCATCTTCGCCTACGTCGAAGGCAACCGGATTTACTCGAGTTATCTCTACTACCCGTTTTTGCGCGGGGCCGGAGAGCTTACGATCTTCGGGGCGGCATTCGTAGGCGCAGGTCTGGGGTTTCTGTGGTATAATGCTTACCCTGCGCAGATTTTTATGGGAGACACGGGTTCGCTTGCCATCGGAGGCACAATGGCGGTGATGTCCGTCCTGTTGAAACAGGAGCTGCTCTTCCCCCTGTTGGGCGCCCTGTTCATCGCCGAAGCCATCAGCAGCCAGGTGCAGGACAAGATAGGCGTAAAGTGGATCGGGCGGCGGATTTTTTTCCGCGCTCCTTTGCACCATAACCTGCAGCACAAGGGGCTGGCCGAAACCAAGGTCGTGATACGTCTTTGGATCGTTGCAGGAATTCTTGCTCTCATTTCTCTCGCCACTCTTAAACTGCGATAATTTCTTCCAGCCGCTGCAAATTTGTTTTCTATGCAGCCTTTTGTATGAAGAATTATTAGAATAACCACGTACCCAAATGGGATTGTCGAGCCGCATCCTATTGGGTGAGCTCCGGTTCGTTTGAATCGGCCGGCGTTAGATTTACGGAATGTCGGGAGAATGGGAAATGAGCACCGTGGCTTTTCGAGTCATAAGCGAGGCACTCAGGAACTGTTGTTCGGGTGTCAGAGCATTCCTGTTTACCAAGGTTTCTCCTGGTTCAAACAGGAAAAAAGGAACAGCGTTTGGTGCTGAATTGGACCTTTCGGACAAGACCACATTTTTCGCCTGGCAGCGAAATCACATGGCCAACGAGCGCACATTTCTATCATGGTGCCGCACCGGGATAGCACTAATAGGATTCGGTTTCCTTATCGAGCGTTTTGACGTTGTGATCCGGGAAATGAGGTTTGTTGCACTGCCCGGCATGATCGAACAACTGAACCATGTGCCAAGCACGCGCTACATGGGAATGGTTGCTTTGGGCCTGGGAGTGGTGATCATAGCTCTTGCCGGCTGGCGCTTCTACTACATCCGGAAACTCATTAACACTGGAGAGCGCAGCTTTTCGGCATTGCCGGACACAATCCTGTTAAGCGCTGTTCTGGTTACGGTTGCGTCAGCCTTTGTCTTTTTCGCTTTCTATTTTTAGGGCCTGCGTTTAATAGCTGCCGCCAGCCGCAATGATCTATAGGGTCAAGAGTGGAACAAGGGGGGAGACAATGAACGTTCTTATCGTCGGCGCGGGAGCGCTTGGCAGTTTGATCGGGGCGCGGCTCTCGAAGACGCATGCATCCATTTCGCTTTTCAGCACAAACCGCGAGCACATGGAGGCTATTAGGCAGGGCGGACTCGATATCGAGGAACTTGATGGAACTCTGCGCAACTATCGGCTTACGACCTATTTCGAGTCTGACAAACTCCCCCGCAACCCTGATCTCGTGCTTGTCCTGGTGAAGACATATGCGACCCAAAGGGCCCTGTCTCTCATGCATGGGGTCTGTTCGGCCTCCACTGTTTTTTTAACCCTCCAGAACGGAATAGGAAATTGGGAGCTTATAGCCGAAATCACAGGCAAAGAGGCCGTCCTTGCGGGCAGCACCGCTCAGGGGTCAACTTTGCTCGGACCGGGCTTAATACGTCACGGCGGCAACGGTCCCACCTATATCGGCGAACCTGACGGGACCACGTCCCAAAGGGTCAGACGGTCAGTGGAATTATTCCGGGAAGCCGGACTGGCAGCGGAACCGAGCGACGAGGTCGAGAGGCTCATCTGGGAAAAGCTAGTCATAAACGTCGGGATAAACGCAATCACCGGCTTGACCGGCATACGCAACGGCTTCATAGCGGAGAAGCAGGAGGCGATGGACCTGTGCGGCTCTGCGGTCGAGGAAGCAATAATGGTGGCAGGGTCGAAAGGTTTTCCGATCGGCATGGACATGATCCATCGGGTAATCGAGGTCGCCAGGGCTACTGCCCGAAACCGCTCGTCGATGGGGCAGGACGTTGATAAGAAAAAGAGGACCGAGATCGATGCAATAAACGGCGCAGTGGTGCGCTTCGGGAAGGAAGTGGGAATTCCGACCCCGGTCAACCGGACGCTCACATTACTGATGAAGGTGCTCGAAGCTCAATACACAGGTCAAATGACGCCGTAGTGGGCCCCCGGGGCCGCGACAGTCGGGATTGGCAAACGCCGTGAGCCAGGATTTGACGCCATGACGGCATGGGAAGGTTTTTCGGGTGAAAGAGGCGTACGGCAAGACCGCAAGTCATGGCGCCATTGAGGCGCCGGATTCCGGGACTCGTTATTGCTTGCGCTCGACTCCCCATGATATATAATCCTACGAAATCTTTGGCGTGATTGGTTCGGCTTTTGGCCGGACTTTTCCGGCATCAACCAACCGGGCAGGCGCCTTGCCGCTCGAGTGAAAAAGGAGAGAGCCAAATGAGCAAAAGAGTAACCGTTCCAGAGATCATCGCCGCCAAAGGCAAGCGTAAACTGAGCGAGCTTACCGCATACGATTACCCCACCGCGTTATGGGCGGACAAGAGTGGAGTCGATATGCTGCTTGTCGGCGACTCGCTGGCGATGGTCGTTTTGGGCCAGGAGGACACCCTTTCAGTCGGAATGACTGAAATGCTCCATCACACCCTGGCGGTCAGCAGGGGTGCAAGCCGGGCCATAGTAATCGGCGATATGCCTTTCATGTCCTACCAGGCGAGCGTGGAACAGGCGCTCATAAATGCCGGCCGTTTTATGAAGGAAGCCAGGGCGAGCGCTGTAAAACTGGAAGGAGGAGCAAGGGTTGTCCCGCAGGTAAGGGCAATGGTGGAAGCCGGGATTCCCGTTCAGGGCCATCTTGGTCTGACCCCCCAGAGCGCAGCCCAATTTGGAGGTTTCAAGGTACAGGGAAAAACCGCCGAAGCAGCCAAGGTGCTGATCGAAGACGCCCAGGCGCTGGCTGAGGCCGGATGTTTCAGCATAGTCCTCGAGGCCATTCCTTCCTCAATCGCCGAGATGGTCACCGAGGCCGTGCCGGTTCCCACTATCGGCATCGGGGCTGGGCCGTCCTGCGATGGGCAGGTGCTCGTTATCCATGATGTTCTGGGGCTTTTCGACAGGTTCGCGCCTCGCTTCGTAAAGAAATACGCAAAGCTTGACGAAGTGATTATTAAAGCACTGGTCAAATACAGGGAAGAGGTGGAGCAGGGCATTTTCCCGGGACCCGAGCATGGGTTCATGATCGACGAACAGGAAGTAAAGAAGCTGGACAAAACCTAGTTCCAGCCCCGGCGGTATAAAGAAGAGCGAAGGGTGAAGAGTGAAGGGTGGAAATTTCACCCCTCTAACTTCACCCTTCGCACTTCAGGGTATGCCCCCGCCCATCCCGTTCAAGAAACCACTATAGCCAAATACAGTCCTTTCCCTGCCGGATTACTGTCTATACCTGATTTAAAAAACCGAATCAGCGAGTTAGATTATTGTCAAGTTGTCGCGCCCCCAAACCCCGTTTTCTTTTTTATTATCCTCAACCCGAGAGTCAGGTCCCCCCACCTGGCTCTTTTTTGTGGCCTTTGGCCGGACTCAATATCCGAAAGGAGACCTCATGAAGGTCCTTCTCGCAATTATTGTCTTTCTGGCTGTGGCCGCCGGGGCCGGGGCCGTATTCGTCTGGTTCGGGTGCTTTAATGTCTCAGCCCGTGTCCCGCACTGGGACATCACGGTTGAAGCCATTGAGGTTTTGCGCGACCGGTCGATTATCGTCAACAGCCGTGATGTGAAAACTCCTCCCATGACGGACCCGGCGCTGGCGCCGAAAGGGGCGGCAATATATAACGAGGCTTGCATTCCTTGCCATGGCGCCCCGGGGATTTCGGCCCGTCCCTTTTCTCAGGGTCTTTACCCCGCCCCGGCAAACCTGCTTTCGGGATCTATACAGAGCGAATGGGAATACGGGCAACTGTATTGGATTGTGGAAAATGGCCTCAAACTGACCGGAATGCCCTCTTTCGGCTCAACTTACGAAAAAAACGAAATAGCAGTCGTGATCGCTTTCGTCCGGCGGCTCCCCAAAATTTCTCCCGGTGAGTACGAGCGGATGGCTGGATCAAGAAAAGAGTAAAGAGTGAAGAATGGAGAGTGAAAATAATCTGTCCATTCCTCTCGCCGGCTTTTTGCCGGAAGTTCACCCTTTCAACTTCACCCTTCACACTTCAGGCTACGCTGGGCGCCGGCTACTTTTCCCGTTTGACGCTCTCAATAACCACGGGTTTTACCGGCACATCCTGATTTGAAGTTGCAACGCCCTTTATCTTGTCCACGACGTCCATCCCGTCAATAACCTTGCCGAAAACAGCATAGCCGAAGCCGGCGGATGAACTGTCTCTGTGGTTAAGAGACACATTGTCCACGACATTTATGAAGAATTGCCCCGTCGCGCTGTCAACGGCCATGGTTCTAGCCATCGCAATAGTCCCTCGGTCGTTCTTAAGCTCCGCGCTCGCTTCATTCTTGACAGGGGCACGGGTTGGCTTCTGTTTCATATCGACCGTAAACCCGCCTCCCTGGATCATGAAAGTGCCTATAACCCGATGGAAAATCGTGCCGTCGTAGAATCCCTCGTCCACGTACTGCAGGAAGTTTTTCACTGTTTCAGGGGCTTTGCCGGGCCAGAGTTCGATCTTGATCAGGCCCATGGATGTCTTCATCAAGACGACCGGATTTGCGGGCTGCGCCTTTTCTTCCGGACCGGCCGCCGAGGAAAAGCTTTGCAAAATCAGTGAGCAGCAAGAGATGAGGACCAGCAAAAATGTGTACTTCAAATAAGCCATTTTCTACTCCTTTGGATAAATGTTAAGCATCGACTTGCGGGGCCTGGAAATCTTTTCACAAGCCTCCTGATTCATGAGACCGGCGGTTTCCGGTGAACCATTACTCCTGACAAAGCGGACCGCCGCTGAGAGCGTTTGAGTCCAGGGGCGGTCATTGACATTAAACCCTCGCTCTTGCATATTCAACTTCTGAAATAGAATATAGGCCTGCCGGAATCGAGTTGAGGAAATTTAATGACAAAAAAGCGGAGTACAAGGGGCAAAGCTTCCGATTATCTCAGGGCAGCGGCCGAGCAGTTCGGCTCAGCAGACCAAATTGCCGAAATCAACAAATACGGGGCTGGCAACATAAACGACACGTATCTTGTGTCCTCCGGCTCGGATCGGGAAAAATATTTCATTCTTCAGCGCATAAACCGGCGTGTATTTAGCAGGCCCGAATTAATAATGCAAAACCTTCGCGCCTTCTCCGAGCACGTTTCAGAGCGCCTGAGGCGCAATCCGCCGGCCGGCCGCCGTTGGGAGATGCCGCGCCTTCTGCTGACGGCCTATTCCCAAGATCACTGGATCGACCCCGAAGGTTGCTTCTGGCGCGCGATCAGCTTCATAGAGAACTCGGAATCGTTCGATTCGGTCATCAGTCTCGATCATGCAGCCGAGGTCGGGTTTGCCATAGGGCTTTTCCACACCCTTGTGAGCGACCTGCCCGCAAACAGGCTCAAGGACACGCTGGAAGGCTTTCACATTACCCCGATCTATTTGGGACGCTATCTGGCGGTGCTGGAAAAACGCCGCGCCCCGGCATCCCCCGATGCGGCCCATTGCATGGATTTCATAGACAGGCGCAAGGAGTTCGCGCCCATTCTGGAAAATGCCAAATCGGACGGAAGATTGCCGCTCCGTATAATTCACGGCGACCCTAAAGTTAGCAATGTAATGATCGATACCATGACAGGGCTGGCCGTGAGCATCGTTGACCTTGACACCGTCAAGCCCGGTCTGGTTCATTATGATATCGGCGACAGCCTTCGTTCATGCTGCAATCCGCTTGGAGAAGACCCCGGCAGGCCCGATGAAGTCCGTTTCGAACCCGAACTCTGCCAGGCGCTGCTCAGGGGCTATTTTTCGGTGGCCAAAGGCTTTCTCACCGAATGCGACCGTGAATTCATCTACGATTCTATCCGCCTGCTTGCCTACGAGCTGGGAGTCAGGTTTTTTTGCGATTACCTGGAGGGGGATGTCTATTTCAAGGTGAGGGACCGCCGGCAGAACCTCCGAAGAGCGCTGGTCCAGTTCCGCATCGTCGAAAGCATCGAATCGCAGGCCCAAGCTCTTCGCACGATTATCAGGGAGACAGCGAGCGCGGTAAAGGCGGAGCCTGTTTGACTCCGCCTCCAGGTTTCGGATATCTCGGGGCCTGGATTAAATTGATATCCCGCCCCCATGTTCTGACTATTCACAGATCTTCAAGCCGTTTTTGCTCCATGCGCCTATTTTCGCAGGGCCGTTGCGGCCTTCTCGAAGCTCATCCCGAAAAACCTGTACACCCATATCTGATAGGCGATTACTATGGGTACGAAGACCAGGGCTACTGCGAGCATGATCTTCAATGTCAGGGGACTCGATGACGAGTTGAACGCGCTCAGGCTGAATGCCGGATTGATGCTGGATATGAGCAGATTGGGGTACATTCCGCCAACCCCGAAAAGCGTAACCATGACGATGAAAACGGCTGAGGAGAACCAGGCTTTGAGCCATTGCTCCCGCCGGGCGAAGAGCAGTATCCCGATCAGCGCGCCGACAGCCGCAAGCGGAATGACGAACAGGCCTGGAACTTTCATGTAATTGTCATACAGACCGGTTGAGAAGTAGGTGGCCCCCAGGAACACGACCGCCACGACTGCAAGCGCAAACCAGAGATTGCCGGCCAGCTTTCCGGCGCGCTCTTTGATTGCCCCCTCGGATTTGATCGCGAGCCAAAGAGACCCGTGCACCATGAAGATCAGGGTGAAGAGGACCCCTCCCATGAGCCCGTAGGGGTTGAGCAGCGAAAGAAGGGACCCCTGATAGATTCCACCTTTATCAATCAGAATACCGCGAAACAGATTGGCGAAAGCCACGCCGAACAGCAAGGCCGGACCGAAGTTTCCTATCCACAGGAGGGCGTCCCAGAAGCTTTTCCAGCCCCCTGAAGCAAATCTGGACCTGAACTCCATCGCGACGCCGCGCACTATGAGGCAAAACAGGATAAGCAGAAGAGCGGAATAGAGGCTGCTGAACATCACTGCGTAGGTTTTAGGGAATGCGGCGAAAGTAACCCCGCCTGCGGTTATCAGCCAGACCTCGTTTCCATTCCAGTAAGGCGCCATGCTGTTGTAAACGGTGCGTTTCTCGCTTTCGTTCTTTGCGATGAATGGGGCCAAGGTTCCAACGCCGAAATCGAAGCCGTCCAAGACGAAATAGACGGCCCACAGAATTCCCCAGAGAGCAAACCAAATTGTCTCAAGCATATCCCACCTCCTCATCGTCCACTGCGAGCAGGGCCGTTTCATCTGCCGGCCCTTTCCTCGCATGGCTCCACATCAGGTAGTAAGCCACTATTCCCAGGAAGGTGTAGACGAGCACGAACGCCCCAAAAGAGATCGCCACCTGGGAGGCCGCAATCGGAGATACTGCTTTTGAGGTCTTCATCATCCCGTATACTACCCAGGGCTGCCTCCCCACCTCGGCGAGCATCCAACCAAACTCACTGGCCACATAGGGCAGGGGAATAGAATAGAGGAACACCTTGAGCAGCTTCGGCCGATCCTCGACCGTGTTGCGCCTGAGCCAGCCGATGATTGCCATTACAAGGAAAAAAAACCCGAGGATCATCATTACCCGGAAGGATACAAACGTAAAGGTTACCGGAGGCCTTTCCGAGGGCGCAAAAGCTTTCAGACCCTTCACTTCAGCAGAGAAGTCATGGTATGCCAGCATGCTCAAAGCGCCTGGAATCGCCCCGAATTCGACCAGATTGCGTTCGCGATCAGGATCTGGAATGACGAGCAAGTACTGAGGGGCGGATTTCTTTGTCTCCCAGAGCGACTCCATGGCCGCGAGCTTCGTGGGCTGTATTTTAGCGACCTCACCGCCGTGCATATGGCCCTGCAAGACCTCAACGATCGTAAAAATCAGGGCGAGTGAAACGGCCAGCCGAAACGATTTCTTAAAAAATGAAATGTTCTGCTTCCTTAGTAAATGCCAGGCGCTGACGCCCATCACGAAAAAGGCTGAAAGGATATAGGCGGCTGAAACTGTATGGACTATAGTATGCCATGCAAAGGGCTGGGTGATAACGGCAATCAGACTGTCAAGCTCGGCTCGCCCGTTTCGAATGACAAAGCCCACCGGGTGCTGCATCCATGAGTTGGCGATCAGAATCCATATCGCCGAAAGGTTCGAGGAGAGCGCCACCAGCCAGATGGTTACCGCGTGCGCCTTCGGTGAGAGCCGCTTCCATCCGAAAGCCCATACCGCGATAAAAGTGGATTCCAGAAAGAAAGCCACTGTCGCTTCAATTGCCAGGAGCGAACCGAAAATATCGCCAACGTACTCCGAGTAGCGTGACCAGTTTGTCCCGAACTGGAACTCGAGCGTTATGCCGGTAACCACCCCGATGGCGAAATTGATCAGGAAAATCTTGCCCCAGAAGCGGGCCATGTTTCTGTACTCTTCGTTTCCCGTCCTGACGTAGTTCGTCTCCATTATAGCCAGCAGGACGGAAAGCCCGAGCGTAAGCGGCACGAACAGGAAATGGAAAAATGTCGCCGCTGCAAACTGGAGTCTGGATAGCATAAGGGTGTCCATATGCTGTCTCCTTTTGATGTGAGAGTTCTAAAATGCACCGCCGATGGACGTCAGGCTCGAAGTAGTCATCCACTATGGGATGTGCAATATTTCCAACGCTAACTTCCGCGCTCAAAGGGATAATTCTTTTAGTATCCTCAGCCCCCTTTTGAAAAGCATAGTGAAGTCCGCGCGATCGATTCACTTCCCTTTTCAAAAGGGGAGGCATGGGGATTTTACTCATATGAGCGCAACTTTGTGCTAGTCCGTCTTCGAGAAAACGCCGGCTGCCGAACCGCAAACCGGGCAGCCGTCGGGTGGCCCATCTGCGCAGGTGTACCCGCAAACCGAACAGACGTAATAATCAGTCTCTTCAAGGGTCTCCAGTTGGTCGAGCGCCCGCTGATAAAGCAGGGCATGCTGAATCTCTACGGAATTGGCGTACGCAAAACTTCTTCGGGCCGCATTATGCCCTTCTTCCTCTGCTGTTCTGATCATTGGGGGATACATCTCGGTGAATTCAAATGTCTCACCCGCTAAAGCCGCCTTGAGGTTTTCCTCCGTGGTCCCGATGTTCCCCAAGGCCCGGAGATGTGTGATGGCATGAACGGTTTCGGCCTCGGCGGCAGCCCGGAAAAGCTTTGCAGCCTGGGGGTATCCTTCCTTTTCCGCCTGCTTTGCGAAGGCCAGATACTTACGGTTCGCCTGGGATTCGCCCGCAAAGGCCTTCAACAAATTCATCTCTGTTTGTGCGCCGTTTTTGGATTGCATTTTGGTCTCCTTTATTCATCCGTATCTGTCCATGATTCTGTCCGGCATCCGCATCCGCCATCCTGCTTCCGTATGGCGGCCCTGCCCTTGCCGGACTTCTTTTCTTCCGGCCACAGGCCTCTCCTGATATGGTCTTCCCTCTCCTGCTCGGCAACCTTTCTGATCTTGTATGCCGAATCCCTCAGGAGCCCGTACAGGACCCCGCAGCCGACATCTTTCCTGGCCCCGTCACCCAGATCGGCCAGCTCGACCATCATTTCGGTCAACTGGATTGTCCTTCCAAGCATCTCATTGCATGTTTTCATCGTTATCCCTCGAAAGCCAGGTTCGCATCTCTTAATGGCAACAAGCGCACCAAGTGCGGGCGCATGCAGATAATTAAAATTACCATGTGATGTCACATACTTATTCGTAATGGAAATTTTGCCGTGCAAGGGTCTGCACTAAAAACGAGACACTTCTGAGACAGCCGGGAAAACGGACTGTTTAAGAAAATCGATGATATAAGGGGAAACAAGATGTTTGGCAGGGTAATGCGACTGTCTCATGATACAATCTGAGACACTTGTGTATCATGAGACAGGTTTGGGCGCGAGGTAGTGGGTCGTTTTGAAGTGTTGAATTTTCCGACTGTAGCGTTTAGGGTCGTTTCGGCCTTTTAGGTTCGGGTTTTTTGACTTTGGCCCTGCGGGATGACCGTTTTTTATAAGATACATCCACGGCGCGCGCTGCTTCTAAGGGGAAAACCTTTTTCGAGGGTTTGTCTGGAAGATAGACAACACGCAGTACGTTTTTTTTGTATCTATGAGTCCCGGCCGGAAAATGCGTACCCTCTAACTTAGCTATTCTCCCAGGCTTGGGGTGGTAGAAGGGATTGTCGGCCACATCTCGTTCAAAACTTGGCCAGTTCTTTTTTAGATCGGAATCTGCTCCCACGGTAGCGAGAACTTCTACGCTAGTTTCCGCAGTACTATCTATCGTCCATTTTTCAGTCATGGATTGCGCCAGAGCTTTTTAGTCTCTCGTACCGCTCCCACACTTTTTCTTTTAATCCAGGAATTTTATTGAGTTCAGCGGTTGCTTCCCAAGATGCGATACATTCCTCTATGGCATCCAAACTCTTATTCTGTTTGGATATTCGAATTGCCTCCAACAAACAGGCGAGCATCAACTCCTTATCTTGATTGGAGAGGTCACTGAGGAGTTGTTTTATCTGCTTCTTCTGGAGCACTCTTCACCTTCCCGTATGCCTCTTCATAGCTTTTTAGTTGTGTCGATAACGCCTGTATTACCGCAGGAATAACGGCGGCTGGCATTGCTATCTGAGCAACGATGGGAATTTTATGCTCGTATTTTGCTCCATTTGTCAGTGTTTCCAAGTTAAAAATCGGTCCAGCATCAGCAAATCTTAAGGTAAAATCATACGGATTATAGTTAACATCCATGAAATTGGCATAAATCCGTTGGGGTTCAAGGTCATCGACAGGTCTTAAATTGACTTGCACAACCTTTTTTGTCGGTTTGGGCATACTTCCCCCTTTGTGAGTGAGAGGGTAAGTAGCTTACCACAAAAAGTAACCATTGCAAACCATGTTTTCCAGAGGATTTAAGGAGTTAATCGGGCAATTTCTTCAAGGGACCAGACATGATCGCTGATTCCCGCCTCCATTGCGGGAGTAACCCGCAAGTTCTGGTGAATCCGCACGAAGTTGTAAGCAGGAAGAGCATATGCGGAATCTGCAATGTGAGCGGATTCACTGCGATGAGATATGGGCTTTCTGCTACGCCAAAGAAAAAAATCTGTCCACCGATAAAAAGGGGCAATTTGGATACGGTGATGCATGGACATGGGTCGGTATTTGCGCCGATTCTAAACTCATAGTTTCCTGGATGGTTGCGAAACGTGACGTTCAAACGGCCTTTCTATTCGTTTCTGATCTTCGTGGCCGGCTGGCTCACAAAATCCAACTGACAACCGACGGCCTTAAGTTATACCTCACTGCGGTTGCGACTGAATTTGGGGGGAATATTGACTATGCTATGCTTGAGAAGGTTTATGCAGGTGGGGGTTCCGGGCACCCAACAAACCAGTGAAAAACGCTATAGTCCGGCAAAGTTTGTAACCAGTAAACGGAAGACCGTTAAAGGTCTTCCCGATCCGAAGCATATTTCAACCTCATATGTCGAACGTCAAAACCTCACGATGAGGATGGGAATGCGGCGGTTTACCCGGCTTACCAACGGTTTCTCTAAAAAGGCTCAGAACCTCGTTTATGCGGTATCGCTGCATTTAATGTATTACAACTTCGTTCGGATTCACCAGAGCTTGTAGGTTACTCCGGCAATGGAAACTGGGATTACGGATCGACTCTGGACTTTGGAGGATGTAGCGAAGCTCGTTAGCTAACTCCTGAGATTATCGACGTTTAAATTCCATATTCATTTCGCCCTCGGTACCGGAAAAGAATCGGAAGCATTGACGGTGCGTTGTACGCTCGATTTTCCCCCATTGGTTATAGAAAATATCTCGCCATCAGATGACTCTCGCCCAAGACGGAACACACCGATAATCCATCCGTTTGAAAGTTCCCAATAATATGAAGGGCCAGCCAAGATACATTCTTGATCGACATATCCGACCCATCGCCATTTCTCACGATCGCGTAACCAGTGTTTGGCTATACTCCCAAAAGGTGGCAATTTCTTCTCGGGCAAATCCGGAAACATTGCCCTAAATTTCTCAGAATCAGTATTGTAAATCGGCTCGGCAGGAATAGGGTCATACTCGCAAAATGAGGTATGGCCGGAGTCTGCATCTTTTGGTACTACACATATTATTGAACGCGGGTGCTTGATCCAGATGACAATCGCATGCTCATGCCATGCTTGATATGCGATAGAACCCTCGGAAATTGGTTTAATCTTGTTGCCTAACTCTCCTGATTGTGCATCGTATAGAGCGTTAAAATCATGCTTGATGGTTGGGCTCGTTGGGGGTGGAAGAATATCTGAAGTGGATTGGCTTATTTCAGTGCTCTTACTTTCTGCGTGACTCCACATTTTAAATCCAATTATAAGCGTGGCGATCAGCAACAAACCCCCTAGTATCAACGCCATTATGGGGAATAAGGGTTTCATCGCATTTCCCTCCCTGCCTTTTGGGCCAGATTGTGATTTGCGATAAGAAGCCCATCCGAAGTACGCAGAAAACCCGCAAAATAGATTCCCCGCCAGACTGGACACAACCAAAATGATTGTCGCAGAATCGCCCATAAAAGTACTCCCACTAATGAGGTTAGGCCATTATGGCGGATTCTAGCACAAGCTATTTGAATCGCTAATTTTTTGAACGTTTTCCCCTCGAAAATTTCGTCACCTCAATACGAAGTGTTCAGTTTCATCATAGCATAGGTGAATAAAAAGTGAAAGTTTGCGTAAATCCAAAATGACCCACTACCGGGGGAATTGGGGAATCCCTGAATCCCTAAATTCCTAAATCCTTAAATTTTCTTATCGAGGAACCGGTAAAGGGTGGCGCGGCCTACTCCGAGCAGCTTCGCCGCTTTGGACCTGTTTCCGCCTGCCTTCTCGATGGCTGATGCGACGGTCTCGGCGGTAAGCCGGGGCTGCGGTCCGGGCTTGGAAGCAGCGCAGGTCATCCGCCGGATTTCGAGTGGAAGGTGTTCGGCTTCGATAGTGGGTCCGCGCGCCTTGACCAGGGCGAAGTGGATTGAGTTTTGCAGCTCACGCACGTTTCCGGGCCAACCATAATCCATCATAAGCGACAGGGCCTCTTCGGAAAGCCGGGTAGCCTTCCGGCCATGTTCGGCGGCCAGCTTCAGGAAATGGACGGCAAGGAGAGGTATGTCGTTTCTGCGCTCGCGAAGGGGTGGGATGCGGATTGGGACTACGCTCAGACGGTAATAGAGGTCTTCGCGGAAATTCCGCCGTTCCATCTCCCGCTTCAGGTCCTTGTTGGTCGCGCTGATTATGCGGACGTCTACGCAAATCGTCTTTTCGGCGCCAACCCGCTCGAATCTACCCTCCTGGAGCACGCGCAGGAGCTTCACCTGCATGTGCCTGGGGAGCTCTGAAACCTCATCAAGGAAAAGGGTCCCTCCATCAGCCAGTTCGAATCGGCCTTTCTTGTCACGAATCGCACCTGAAAATGCGCCTTTCACATGGCCGAAAAGCTCGCTCTCCAGCAACCCTTCCGGGAGGGCTCCGCAGTTTACCGGCACGAAGGGCCCGCCCGCCCTTGCGCTTTCATTGTGAATGGCAGCGGCTACCAGCTCTTTTCCAGTCCCGGTGTCGCCGGTTATGTGCACGGGATAATCCGCCGCTGCAAGATTTCTGATCTGTTCGTAGACGTCGAGCATCCTGCGATCTCTGCCGACAATGCCTGAAAAACCCGTAAGTTCACCAAGCCGGATCTGAAGGCTGATGATTTCGGTCAGGTCGCGGAAAGCGGCGAGAACGCCGACAAAGGCGCCCTCCTCATCGTACATGCCTGTCACCGACATTTCGATCCGGCGTGTCTCGCCCGACCGGGTGACGGCATTTATGGTATAAGTGTGATGTCCCAACGCCCCGGGGGGTTGGCCGCAAAAGGAACACTTGTTCCCGCAGAATGGGGCCCCGAATACCAGGTGGCAATCCCGTCCGAGCACATCTTCGCGCGAATACCCGGTGATCTTTTCGGCCGCCCGGTTAAAGAACAGGATTTGCCGATTGAGGTCATGGGCAATTATGCCCTCCATCATGTTATCGAGAACATTTTGAAGGTTCTTTTGCTGAGTGACCAGATTTTCGAGGGTTACCACCGTCATAAGACTGCCCTTTTTGCCGCGCATTGGGGTCTACAGGAATTCAGGGACCAAGAAGGATTCGGGGACTGTGAAGCCGGAACATGAGCGGCAAAAGGCGACGCCCCCGGTCCTCGTTCGGGCTGCCCCAGGCGGCGGCAAGCAGCTTGTCCGCCTCAAGGGCCGTGAGGGGTTTTCGATGATTTGTCATTTTATCCGGTTTCCAGGGTTTTCAGGATGGCGCAAACCCGCGCCGGCCCTAAAGGGTGTTTTCACAATATGGACGAGATACGCTGTATTGTCCAGTTGTGTGTTGTTCGAGTTATAGTGGAGTTGAGGCCATTATCGTCAAAATCATCGAGGATAACCGGCCCATGTGACGGGCACAGCACGGACTCCACGCTCCGTGAGGCGTCGCGCGTGGCGTAGAGACTGCGAGAGGGCCTGCCCAGGACCCCCGGGTCGAGTCCCCCGAATCAGCTTGGCAGGCTCTGACCCGTGGTGCTCCGCTTCCGCCCACCCTTGTATCTACGGGGGCGTTACCGGGCCCCAAGCAGTTGAGGCCGGACCGGTCCCAATCTTGTTTGTCGCCGTTACCGTGAACGTATAAGCTTTGCCGTTGGTCAGACCCGTCACGGTTATCGGGGTGACTTTCTCTGATGCCGGGTTGACCTTCTCCGTAGTTTTCTTTCCCCCGGGGCTGGATGTCACTGTGTAGGAGGTAATGGGCTCCCCGCCGTTTGAAGCCGGGGCCGTGAAGGTGACAGTTACCTCTTTGTTGGCGCCAGTTGCGTTTACGATTGACGGTGCGCCTGGGACTGTCGCAGGCGTTACGCTGTTGGATGGCTTTGAGGCCGGACCGGTCCCGATCGCGTTGGTCGCCGTTACGGTGAATGTGTAGGCAGCGCCGTTGGTCAGGCCTGTCACGGTTATCGGACTTCCCGGATGGGAGGCTGTTGCGCTGCCGGGGTGCGATGTTGCGGTGCAACTCGTTATCGGGCCCCCGCTATTTGCCGGAAGCTTAAAGTGCACGGTTGCCTGGCCGTTGCCGGCCGTTGCCGTTACGTTTGTGGGCGCACCCGGTACTATGCCTGGAGTTACTTGGTTGGACTGACCTGAGGGAGGACCGGTCCCGATCGCGTTGGTCGCCGTTACCGTGAATGTATAAGTTTGCCCGTTGGTTAGACCCTTCACGGTTATCGAGCTGGCTGTGGCCGGCCCTGAGGCTGTCTTTCCTCCGGGGCTGGATGTCGCAGTGTAGCGCGTGATGGGGCTGCCGCCGTTATACGGGGCGGTGAAGCTGACCGTCGCCTGGCCGTTGCCGGTCGTTGCCGTTCCTATTGTCGGCGCACCCGGAGCTGTGGGAGCCGACGTTAAGGGCAGTGAGAAAATAGTGCCTGCGCCGTGGGTCCCTCCATACTGCATGGTCATCCCGTAGAGCGTTGACCCCGAGAGGGTCAGGGAGCCCTGAGGAGCACCCCCATCGTTTAGGCCGGTGAAGCTGTACAACACCTGGTACCCGCTGCTGTCCGTATTTATCTCAAAAATCGTGCCGTAGTCGCCGGGTCCTCCCCCAGAGGTCATCCCGTATAGCGTGGACCCGGACGCCGAGAGCGTGAGGGAGCCGGTGGGAGTTTCCCCATCGCCGTTTACAAGACCCTTGAAGCTATACAGGATTACGGGCACGCTGCCTGGCGTGGTTTCCAGCTTGAAAATCGTGCCGTGGCCGTTGGCGCCTCCCTGACTGGTCATTCCGTATAGCGTGGACCCCGAGAGGGTTAGGTCGCCGTCAGGATAATTCCCATCGCCGTTTCCAATAGGGCCGAAGCTCCACAGGACCGTGTACCCGGAACCGTCCGTCTTTATCTCGAAAATCGTGCCGGTATGGTTGGCGCCTCCCAGCATGGTCATTCCGTAGAGCGTGGACCCAACGAGGGTCAGGGAGCCCTGAGGAGCAGCCCCATCGTTTGGAAAATCGGGGTCAGGGAAGGCGTGCAGGGTTACGGGCACGCTGCCAGGCGTGGTGTCAAGCTTGAAGATAGTGCCCAGGCCGCTACCGAGGCCGCCCCCGCCTTCCGCCGAGGTCATCCCGTAGAGCGTGGACCCCGAGAGAGTGAGGGACCCCCGAGGAATAGCCCCATCGCTTCCGTTGAAGCTGTGCAGGATTACGGGCACGCTGCCAGGCGTGGTTTGCAGCTTGAAAATCGTGCCGTCGTCGAAGTCGCCTCCCCCAGAGGTCATGCCGTAGAGCGTGGACCCCGAGAGGGTGAGGGAGCCGTAAGGACCACCCCCATCGCCTGCGCCGCTGAAGTTGTACAGCGCCTGGTACCCGCCGCCGCCCGTGTTTATCTGGAAAACCGTTCCGGCGCTGGGGATCGCCGCGCCTCCCTCAGAGGTCATCCCGTATAGCGTGGACCCCGAGAGGGTGAGGGAGCCGTGAGGAAACGTCCCATCGGTTCCGCTGGTGCTGAAGTCGTGCAGGGGGGTGAACGCAGCCTGCGAAGCGGAGGGGTTCGCAAGCACCACCGCCATGCAGATGGAGACCGAGACGCCGATAACCAGTTCATGCACAAATCCCTTTTGTATCCGCATTTTAGCACCTTTCACGCAGGGGTGGACCCAACAGTTGGGTTTGGGGAAGGGCAAGGGTTTGTGGTTTAGATAAAACCATAAAGTCGTCCCATTGCCGTCTAAGGAGCGTTTATGAGATCATAATAAATACTTTTGAATATACGGAAAGTAAAAAAGTGCTGTCGTAAATAATTTGTCGAGTTTCACTTCAAAGCGCCGATCAAAAAGCCGCACTTTGAGAGTGTCTGACTGGACAATACAACACTGTGCAATTTCGCCCGCTGTTTTTTGGTCGCCGGCGATGCGCCGGGCAAGCGGCGAGAGCGAGCGCAGCGAGCGTTGCGGTTGCGTCCCTGGATGGCGCAAACATCTTCGCGCCACGCCCTCGTACGGAGAGTCAGCTTTTAGCGCGAAAGGGGGCGAGCAGCGCCCGGCCCGAGGATGTCAGGGTGCTCGCGAAAATCGGCTGTCACATGTTCCGCACAATCGGGATTAACGTATTACTTGCCCAATGGCGGCAAGCTCGAAGTGGAGCAGCAAATGGCGAATCACGAATCCGCAGGCCCAAGAGGTCCTTAAGATCGCAACAACTATCAGGTCTCACTCGATGAGGTCGAGCGGATTCTTATTTAACCCGGGGTCCAGCCCTGGCTATCTCCTTCAAGGCGTGGGAAGGGCGCTTAAGTCGATACCATCGAACTCCCGTGGCGGGAAGTTGGTGGTTTTCCAATCATATACACGCCCCTCAGGCATCCGGCCCGCTTGCAACGCCGCCAGGTTACGGGCAGCCTGATCCTTGAAGAGGTTGAAGGCATCCTGAGGCTTCCCGATCAGGTCCATCGCTTCCTTGACCGAAACCGTCTGCAGGTGTTCCGACCAAAGCTGCGCCACCCAATTTTTTATTAAGGCAGTGTCCATGAAGGCGATATTCATTTCGGAGTGGAACCACATGCTCGTGAAGGCGATGTTGGCCGATCCGCCCGTCATTACCGTCCAATCCTCACCGAACACGGCCATAGTCTTCGAGTGAAGATAGGTTTCGCTGTTGATAATTTTCCCCGAGGGGCGAGGGTCGGGCCTGCTGTCGCCAAGGGTGAGCAGCGCCACATTGTCGTGGCCTGCAACTAACTGAAACTCCTCATGATAATTGGCTATATCCTCAAGTGCTCGTTCAACTTTTCCCGTCAGCGTTCCTTCGTCTGGTTTCGATGTCAAAATTGCAATAATTTTGGCCCCGCTTTTGGCAGCTTCATGAATCTCGGAAATAATACCGTGGTCGAAAAAGTATTGGTTCTCGATATAGACTAAGCTTCCTTTTCCCGCAGCTTCCAACACCTTCAGATATAGCTCCCTGATACCAGTGTCTCCATCATTTATCGAACGGTATGTCTTTGGGGCGATGGTTCGCAGCACCAGGACCTCTATGCCGTCGGCCGCTTGTGGAATCTGGTCTGCGGTGAGTTGAGACGTCACATCCGATGCCACGTCTGCATGGGGAATGCTTGCGCCATTATAGCGTTCGACGAAATTAGCAACAACGTCGGCAACTGAGGGTCCCTTAATGCTACAGAAAATGTCATGGAGTGAGGGCGTCTTCTCAAGTCCCTTGAGCCGATCTTTCCCTGGCTCAATGCGTCGAAAATCCAACGAGTCGTGTTTCGGAGTATCCCAGTAAGCCTGAACCGGATTGATGCCGCCAACGAACGCCACGAAGCCGTCTCCGCCGTCGTCCATGATGTACGTCTTTTGATGATGGCATCCCAATTCTTCGGGAAAACACACAGGGAAAGGCTCGAAATGACCATGAGGCGACCGATACCAGCCGAAATAACCCTTTGCTTTATCCCAGCGGGCCTGAATGCTTCCGGGTCCTTTATTGACCCCTGGAATTCCGGGTGGGGCAGGGTCAGGAATTGTGTCCTGGGTGTTTTTGTCTGCGGGCTGCCACACAACCATACGGACGTCAACTCCGTCCTTTCGGCGAGACCTCAAAATATCGAACATCGTTTCGCCGGTTTTCGGAACCAACAAGAAATCCTGATCGCCAAAGGAAATCGTCAAATAGATGAATTTCTTCGCCCTGTTGAAAGCATCGGAGATCTCCTTGTAAGCTGCCTGCCCGTCGATGAGAATCGCAACCTTATTGCCCGGTCGCGGCGAATAAGTTCCATGTCTCCCCCAGAACGTTGGAGCAGCCATATCGTCCTCCATTTGGTTAGACTATCGGGGTTCTATGCACGAATCGCCCAAGAGTTCGATTAGCGGGCGCCGCCGTAGGTTAGTGCAAAGTCTTCGCTGTGAATGCCTGGTGAGTAATACGAAGTTGTGTTCAAGTGAGTACCAAAAAAAGCTGAAAAGCTCGGGGAGCTTTGCCCCCGAACCCTCACTTCGTTCGGGTTCGCGCTTACACATTGAACCGATGCTC
>PLSV01000104.1:0-23356 GCA_003165235.1 Syntrophobacteraceae bacterium | reverse complement strand
AACTTGAGCGCAACTTAGTATAAGACCAGGCGCGCGGTGCAATGTCTTGATGGGGGTTATGCGCAGAGAGGTCCGTAATTGCTTCGGCGGTCATGGGTTGCGCATCGGGATCATCTGCCGCCCCGGGCCTCGACAACCGTTCCGTGAGAAAGAATTTTCTCTATAGTAGTCTTCAAGTTCATGTTTTTTCGCTCATCGTGCCGATCCTGATACGCTTGCCGCGCTTTTGATCCTGTCAGAAAAATCGGGCAACGTCAATAAAAAGGGCGGCGGCAGGCCGGTTGGCCGGCCTGTAACCGAATTGTAACTCCAGTGTGCGCCGCTTTACACCGATAACGCCTCTGAAAAGCTTCAGCGGAAGTTGACCTGTTTGCATGAACATGGATGGGAAGCGAAGGTGAGGGGCCGATGAGAGGCTTCATGAGGATTGTTAGGGAAATAACGGGGCGCGCGAGTGCGAGCCGTTGAATCCTGGAAAGGACAGCCGGAAATGAATCGCATGAAACTTGGAGCAAAGATAGGTCTGGGATTCGGAGTCGTTATATTGTTGGCCCTGGCCCTGGGAAGTGTAGCGGTCTTGAATATAAGGGCTGTGGCGACGACTGCCGAGAGGGTGGCGAATGTGTACATGCCTCAAGTCAAGCTGGCGAGCGATCTTGAGCGCGATTTCCTGCAGGCCGCGCTCGGCGTCACAGTGTACGCGTATTCACAAGATGCCAAGTTCCTGGACCTGGGGAAGAATGCCCTTGCAGAAGTCAAGAAAAACCTCAAGGACGGTGAGCAACTGGCGGGCAGGTTCCCTGATCTCGCAAGCTTTCGAGAAAAGACGGAAAAAACCCGCATCAAGATAAATCAGTTCGAGCAGCAGTTAAACGAGGCGACAATAAAGAATTATGATTTAACAAGAAACTATGAGCAACTGAAGGAGACTGACAGGTTTTTCAAGGCCAATGCAAGCCGCTTCCTTTCCGAGCAACTCGGTGCCTTGAAGACTGATATGAATAGTGGGGAGAATGCCGACAATCTGTTGGAACGACTTACGAAAGTGTCTTTATTGTATGAGTTGGTCGAACTGGGTAACCGGATACTTCTGACAGCTTCAACGGCGCGGTCCGAAGGCGATTTGAAGGCCATCGACGCAGTGGAAAAGACTTTTGAAAGCATCGGCAAGAGGCTCGATGCTCTTAAGGCCATAACTCATTCAGATGCTGACCTCAGCCTGGTTGAAAACCTTGGGACCGCATCCAGACTCTATAAGGTTGCCCTGGCCGATCTGGTAAACATCTGGTCGGCGGTCGAAGATCTCAACAAACAGCGGAGGGTGACAGGAAGTGAAGTAATGGCGCTGACCCAAGATGCTCATGACGCCGGTCTCGACGATACGAGAAAGGCTTCCGATCAGACAGTCACAAGGGTTTCTTTCTCTACGGCGATGATGATATCGGGGCTTTTGCTGGCTGTTATGATAGGGGTTTCAATCGCAGTTTTTGTCATACGCGCCATCACAAAACCGATCAGGCAAGTTATGAGGGGACTTTTGGAAGGCGCGGATCAAGTTGCTTCGGCTTCTTCCCAGGTGGCATCCTGCAGTCTCTTGCTGGCTGAAGGAACATCCAGGCAGGAGGCAGCGCTTGAAGCAGGCTCGGCGAGCCTGGGGCAGATCGGTTCCATGACCAGGCAAAATGCAGACAACGCTTTGCGAGTCAATCAACTGATGCAGGAGACATCCAGGTTGATCTTTGTCGCCTCCCGGTCCATGGATCAACTCACATCTTCCATGACGGAGGTCACAAGCGCAAGCCAGGACACGCAAAAGATCATCAAGACCATAGATGAGGTTGCTTTTCAGACCAAGATTCTCGCCCTCAATGCCGCGGTGGAGGCTGCAAGGGCCGGGCAGTCGGGAGCGGGATTCGCAGTTGTGGCCGATGAGGTGAAAAACCTTGCAATGTGAACTGCCGGGGCCGCGAAGAGCACTGCCGGTCTCCTGGAGAATACCGTTAAACAGGTCAAAGAAGGTTATGATCTGGTCGTTAGAACAAACCACGAATTTGCGGAGGTTGCGCGTTCCCTGACAAACTGCGAAGGGCTGGTTGAAGAGATAACCGCAGCTTCGCGGCAGCAGGCCGGGGGTATCGATCAGGTGAGTACGGCTGTGGTTGAGATCGGCAAAATCGTGCAGCAAAATGCGGTGAGTGCGGAAGAATCGGCTTCGGCTTCCGATGCGATGAACGCGCAGGCAGAACAAATGAAACGGTTTGTCGCAGAGCTTGTGGCTTTGGTTGGCGCCGGCGACAACGAAAAAGGCAAACGGCGCGCATCAAGTATACAGGCAAAGGCTCACGCGGCCCTCCACGCTGTTGCTTTCGACAAGATTCTTCCGGGACTTGGCAAAAGCAATGGAGCAGCTTGCCGCAGGGAGCCGGCGGATTTGGTGTAGAGGGACAAGAGCCGCCTCAATTCGCTATCAGGGCTTTTTCTTTGTGACCCCGCTCATTTGGGCCAGTGACTCGTTGAGCCGTTGAGCGTCCTCGTGTTTTATCTTCACCTCACGAGCCGCACCCTCTCTTTGCATCCAGACAGTTACGGGGCCTGTATTTTCGGAGGAAAATCCCTCCCAGGCAAGCGAACTCTTTTTCCCCAAGACATCCACGAACCGGACCGAATTGGGGGCCCCTTCCGGCGGGTTCGCGCCAGGTTCCACGGCCTCGATGTATTCGACGCTTTCGATGCAGGCCAGGAAGCTTCTGACCGTCCAGGGCTTTTCAACGGCCCTGGGAGCAGCCGAGCCTTCCTTTTCCCCCCATGTGTTCTCAGCCATCCAGATCAGGTTTCCGCCCCCATTGTTCGTTTTCCATGTAATCTCCCTTATGTCCGCAGCTTCCGCCGAGATGAGAGAACGGTCGGCGAGCGAGTCGACGGAGCGGGGGATCGAGTCAAGGATTTGGGAGGCAACCAGCACCGGGCCTTCGATTTCAGAGCTGGTGGCAATTGCCGGTTTCTTCCCCTGGCCGGGGTCGGCGATCTTCAATTCGGATGTTTGCCCATCCTTGAGATGCAGCTTGATCTCGACCTGGGCTGAGGACGGCATGGCGTCTTTTTCAACGAAATCCGCAGCCCGCAGCCAATGCAGTTCATCAAGCAGGTTTTGGACCTTCGTGGCTTTGATTTCGAGCTCGGGCCGGGATGCCGATTTCCACTGCTTTGCTCCACCCTGCCTATCGAGGCTGAATCCATCTCCGCTCCGCCATTTCACATCCAGAGCGCTAACCTGGTCGGGCTGCCATGTGAAGAGGTCCTTCCTGCGGAGCTCTCTCAGGCCCAGGTTAAGAGCGTCATAGGTTGCGCTCGACATCATGAAGACGTCCCCGCCTTCCCCCGCTTTTGCGTATCGCGAGGTTTCAGCGGGGTTTTTTCCTCCAATCCGGAGTTCGAGCCAGTCGCTGCCTTCCAGCAGGCGGATCACCAGGGAGGGCTTATTGAGCCCGAAAGCATCCAGATTATCGGACGGTTTACCTATTTTGCGCTCCTGCTCGATGCGCTGAAGCGCCGAAAAGAAACCGGCGAATTCCCCACTGTCGATATCCGAGGCGATTGGCTCTGAAATTCTCCACTTCTCCCCCTTTGTGAGGCGCGTCGCTCTAGTTTCCCCGGACCTGATTTCAATTTCTTTAACCGCCCCGGCGTCGAAAGCGAACACGCGCCTGGATTCCTTTTCCTCCCGGGCCGCTTCCCTTTTTTTTGTGTCCAGCAGCAGATATATCCCGCCGATAAGCAGGAGGACCAGGAAGTATACAGCAGTAGTCCGCCATTTCATCTCTGGGACCTCCTGACCCTGTAGACGGCGATCCCGGAAATCAGGACTGAAAGCGGAACTATTATGAGAACGATCCAGAAGATGGTTGTCGCCTGAGTACTGGTAAGCAGCATGGGTTTGTTGGCAGTTGGCCTCTCGATCGTTATCAGGTTCGCTTCGTCGGCAAGAAAGCTGATCGTGTTAAGAAAAAAGTCTCCATTTCCATACTGATTAAAGTAGGAGTTGGAGGCAAACAGGGAGTTGCCTGCTACGACAAGTATGCCGTCCTTTCCCTGAGGGCTGTTCTCACCTTCCTGCCCGGCCACAGCGGGCTTCTTCTGCCCTGCAATGGCGGCGAGCACCACCAGGGGGACCGGACCTGGCAAGTCTTTATCTTTGTCGAATGTGGCCTTGCCCTCTTTTAGCATTTCCAGGTTGCGTTCCGCCCAGGCGTTCGGGGAGGTGGAGGCGAGCACCTGCACTTCGATTCCCTGGGGAGGCTTGGCCAATGGAACCACGGACCTTGCGTCCGGGTAAAAAGTAGGCTGGGCGAAATTGTCGGTAATCTTGTGCGGCCCATATTCCATTACAACCGGCACGCGCTCGCTTGCACCGAATAAACGGCTGAGGCGGTCGACCACCACGTCCTGGCTGATTTCAATCCCGTAGCCTTCAAGAAAACCTTTCATTCCGGTTTCGGTGAGCGGATCGAGCATCAGCATGACTTTGCCGCCCCTGGCCAGGTAGTTCTTAATTATCCCCTGTTCCCGTTCGGGAATCTTCTTTCGAGGTCCGGCGATTATGACCGTAGCGGCGTCCGCAGGCACATCTTCCTGCTGAAGCAGGTTGAACTCGGCGATCGCATAAAAGTTTTTTTCGAGGGCGGACCTGGCGTTGGAAAAGCTGTCCCGCGCATCGCCGGAAAGAGAACGCTCATCATGGCCCGTCAGGAAGTAAATCTTCTTTTGCTCTTTGCGGTTCAGTTTGAGGAGCGCATTGGTGATATTTTCTTCGTCGGCGGTCTGAACGACCTGTTTTTTGTCATATCCTTCCAGGACAATGGTCCCGTAGGTCTTCACATCGTAGCGGCGTGTAATTTCCGGTTGGCTGTCAGGGTCCACAAACTCATATTTGATATTCTTGTTATTGTAACAGTAAGTATCCAGGAGGTCCTTTATCTTATCCTTGTTTTGAGCGCCGGGACCGGTGGCCGAAATGAAAACTTTGACCGCTATGGGCTTGTCTATTTCGTTCAGGATATTCCTGGTCTGTCCGGAAAGGCTGAAAGACCGGGTTTGGGTGAGGTCCACCCGCAACGGTTTCTGTTCGGCTATAAGGACGATCAGAACCAGAATGGCAAAGAAAATAATGGTCGATACTATTGTATTTACACCGTAAGCCCGTTTATTCATGGCTAACCTCTCCAGCGGTAAGAACTCATCTGCCTAAGCGTAAGAAAAAGGAAAAAGACCGAAAAAACGAAGTAGAAGAGAATGTCTCTGGAATCGATCAAGCCTTTGGACAGTCCCTCGAAATGTTTTGAAACCGACACATATTCCAGGATGCTTCCCAGCACCGGGCTCACCGTTGTCTTTGCCTCCCCTATGAACCAGAGTACGAGCAGGGCGCCGAATGTAATAATGGCCGAGATGATCTGGTTGCGAGTAAGTGTCGAGGCGAATGTGCCCAGAGCGAGGAAAGAGCATCCGAGCAGAAACAGCCCCGTGTATCCGCTAAAAATCAGCTTCCAGGCAGGTTCTGCGACCAACGCCACGGCGATAACGCCTGGAAGGGTTGCTGCGATCAGGATGGCTAATATCGTTACACAGGCGGCAAATTTGCCGACAAGGGCCGCTGCATCGGTCACCGGATAGGTGAACAGCAGTTCGATTGTGCCGCTTTTGCGTTCTTCCGCGTACAGCCTCATTGTTAAAAGAGGAGCGATAAAGAGTGTAACAATGCTGAGGTTCCACAAGAAAGAGCGCAGGAACAACTCCATCATGCTGATCTCTTTGCCGAGTTCAGGGTGTTGGGCCACCTGATAGCTGACCATAACGACCTGTGACAAAATGAAGTTGAAAAAAACACCCGATACCAGGAGGAAAGTGAAGCCCACCGCGTAAAAAATGGGGGACATGAACATCTGGTAAAGCTCTTTTCTAAAAACGGGCCAAAAACCTTTCATGATTTGGCTCCCTCCCCGGAAGGCTCTTCAGTCACAAGCTGCATGAATATGTCCTCAAGGCTGAGCTGGATCGTCCTCAACTCAAGCAGGCCGCACCCCTTCTGCACCGCCATGGCCGCAATCTCCGGACGTATGTCTGTGGACGGGTCGGTCTCTATCACAAATTTGCTTGTTCCATTGCTCACCTGCGAGACTTTCTCCACGCCGGTCAGATTTTCAATTGCCTGCGCAAACTCATGGGTCGGGCCGCTCACTTCCAGCACGATTTTTACCGTTTTTTGAAGCTGGCTGGTAAGGTTGGTTGGACTGTCGGTAGCAACGATCTCCCCTTTGTTGATTATGATGACCCGCTGGCAAAGCTGGGCAACCTCAGGCAGAATGTGGCTGCTCAAAAGGATGGTGCGGTCGCCGCGCAATTCTTGAATAAGGCGCCTTATTTCGATTATGTGCCCCGGATCGAGGCCTATTGTGGGCTCGTCGAGAATGAGCACCGACGGGTCGTTTAAAAGCGCCTGGGCGAGTCCGACCCGCTGACGAAAACCCTTCGAGAGATTGCCGACGATCCTGCCGGCATTTTTTTCGAGTCCGCACGCTGAAATGACACGGCTGACCTCTGCGTTCATTCTTTTTGCCTCAACTCCCTTGGAACTCGCCGCAAATCGAAGAAACCGCCTCACCGTGAGGTCTTTGTATAGAGGAACGCTTTCCGGCAGATAGCCGATTTTTTGTCTGATCTGCAGGGAGTTTTCGATAACATCGAGTCCCTCTACCCTGGCCATTCCCGATGATGGAGGCATGTAGCAGGTCAGAATGCGAAGGGTGGTCGATTTCCCCGCCCCATTGGGTCCAAGGAAGCCGACCACTTCACCTTTGTCGATTTTAAACGAAACATTCCTTATGGCCCCAATATGGCCATAAAATTTTGTCAGCCCTTCGGCTTCGATCATATCGGCTCCTCATAGCTGTGCTCTTCGATCCATGGTTTCAAATTCGCGCCTGTCGTGTCTATCTATGGTTTTATGACCGGAGTTGGTTGCGGCGTCAAGGACTCACGAGACGATGATCCGTTGCTGTCGAACGTCCCGGACCGTTCTGGTTCCAAGGGAGGTTGTGCAGACCTGGCATAAATACTCATGCAACTCGCCATCCGGTAGAACGAGTAAAAGCCGGCTGTGAACCGGCATAGCTCTCCTGCACCTCGGACAATAAAGGGCTGAGGCCCTGAATTCTTCAAACTGTTTTGGAGCGGCGGCAGGCGTCACCTTGGACCTCCTTAATTAACCCCTCCCGCCCGACATCGTGTCTTTATCGGGCTCTTTGCGCCGGTTCCAGGGCCACTTCTTACCCTTGTTCCGGTCTTTCTCTTTCTCCAGCTCAATGAACTCTTTCAGCAATTCTTCCTGCCGGGGCGTAATGTGCTTTGGGATTCTTACCTCGACCTCTACAAAAAGGTCTCCTCGGCCGTATCCCCTCAATTTTGGGACCCCTTCGCCAGTGAAACGAACTACGGCCCCGGGCTGGGTCCCGGAGACAATCTGCAGGGGTTTTGCCCCGTCGAGGGTGGGTATCTCGACCGTGTCTCCGAGAATGGCCTGCAAAAAGGAGATAGAGATTTTGCAGTAAAGATTGTCGCCATCGCGCTCGATTTGGGGATGCGGAGTAACTTCGATCCTAACGTAGAGGTCGCCTCCAGCGCCGCCGCGATAGCCGCCTTCACCTTCTCCCTTCAGCCTCAGCCGTGTGCCCGAATCAACTCCCGCCGGCACTTTCACCTGGACGTGTTTCCTTTGCCTAAGCCGTCCCTGGCCCTGGCATTGCCTGCAAGGAGAGACCAGCACATTTCCGGTGCCCTGGCACCGGACGCAACTTGTGCTTATCCGGAAAAACCCCTGTGACTGGACCACCTGTCCGGAACCCTGGCAAGCGGGGCAGGTTGTTTCTCTGGTCCCAGGTTCAGCTCCGCTGCCGCTGCATCTGGAGCACCCGACGAAGGTGTCTATTTCGACTTCTTTTTCTGTTCCGGAGACAGCCTCTTCAAAACTAAGACCAAGGGTGACGAGCAGATCATCACCCGGCCTGGCTGCTGTTCGCTGGCGGGTCTGGCCGCCGAAACCGCCGAATGAGAAGAAGTCCTGGAAAATGTCTCCAAAGGAACTGAAAATATCCTCAAAACCTCTAAACCCGCTGAAGCCTGTCCCCTGCAAGCCTTCATGACCGTATGTGTCATAGAGGCGCCTCTTTTGAGAATCGTGCAAAACCTCGTAAGCCTCGGCGGCTTCCTTGAATTTTTCCTCGGCCTGCTTATCGCCCGGGTTCCGGTCAGGATGGTATTTGAGCGCAAGCTGCCGGTAAGATTTCTTGATCTCCTCTTCACCCGCTTGTCGCTGCACTCCCAAAATCTCGTAGTAATCTATTTTCCCCATCTAGACCGGTTTCCTCCTGGAGTCCTTACGGCACTGTCCTTTCAGATTTGCGCTACTCTGCCTGAGGAGCCTCTGGTGGCTGCTCTTCCTCTGAATACCGATCCGAAGTTCCAAATTCGATAGAAGCGCCGTAAGACGTGACTTCATCAAGGATCTCCTGGAGGTCCGCTCTCGCCACGTCCGCCTCCTGCGGCGTCGGTTCGGTGAGAAGAGGCCTGGTTTCTTCAATCTGACGGATGTTGTCCGCATTTATTGTGCCTGCCGCAATCTCCCGCAACGCCAGAACAACTTCCTTGTTAGCCTTGACGTTTTCCAGCGTAGGCGGCGCGCCGTGGCGCAACTGCAGAACGCGCCGGACTGCAAGGTGCACCAGAGTAAAGCGGCTGTCCACATTAGCGAGACAATCCTCTACGGTTACCCGTGCCATCAGCAATCTCTCCTCTCTGATATAGCTTTCCGTGACAGTAACAACAAAACATAGGCCATCCGAATCGATGGAAGTGACCGTTTGGAGACGACCATTGTCAACCGGCCGGACAGCCTGGCCTTTCAAATATCCGATTCGTTAGCGTAGCTTATATAAACCCGGCGTAAAGAGTTGGCAACCTAAAAGTCCTCTCGGAAATCATTCCGTTAAGACCATTACCGCTAAGAGGATAAGAGCCCGCTCTTCCGGCTGATTGGATCTGGCGGGACTCGATCCCTCACTCATTTTTCAATACCACGGGTCCAAGCTCCTTTTCTTCCGCCTCGTTGAGATCCATCCCCTCATACCTGGCAAAAGCAGGTGGCAGCCTATCGGTGTATATGTCGCCGCCACCGCCTAGGATATCTGCGTAATCATCAATGCCCAGGTCGCTCATCCATAAAGGCCTTTTCTGCTTCCTGAGTTCCGTTATATTAAGTTCGTTAATATTTGGATTATGCATTGTCAATCTCCGTCGTTTGACGTGATATTGAGTTGTCATAATGGTTAGACGAATGGACGGGAGCTACCGAGTCATTCGCTTCATAAAGATAAGCACGCACGATTGGAGGTGTCAAACCGTGATGGTGGATGCGAGATCCGGGGCGGGAGGCCTTCAGCATGCGACTTCCGATATCCTTTCTCCGATCTCCGGTATGGGACTCCCGGCGCTCTACCGCCCGACGATGATTTGTCCATGCATTCCGAGACTGGAATGAAAAGCCTTGTCGCAGTAAAATGTGTAGACTCCCGGCTCAGGCAATTCCACATTAACGATGACGCTTCCGCCGGGATGAGGGTAAACGCTCTTGAGGATTTTCCCGTGAAGGTCCTTCAAGGTGAAGTTTTGTTCCGAGCCGGAGACGTTCTTGACTTCGATAGCCAACAGGCCCGGTTTTGCGACCCGGATTTCATGGGGTGAGAACTTATAATTGCCGGCTTCTATCGTTATGATACTTCCTCCGCTGCTCATCGGCGCAGCGGTCTGAACCTTGCCCCTGCCCGCGCATCCCACGAGGGTCGCGATCGCCGCGAGAATGACAAATACCCATCTTTTTGAATCCGGACGCATACAATGGCTCCATCCTGGTAAGGTTGCACTCAGTCGGGTTTTGGGGCTCTCATAAATTAGTGACTGTTTGCGTCTGACGCCATGCCGCCCGCGTCGTTTTACTTATTGACAGGGCTTGGTTGGTTGCTAATTTTAAGTATTTTCGGACGGCTAGCAGCCGGCGTCCATTCGGAAACCTCGGATGGAAACTGCTAAACCGTTTGTGCATGGATGCATGGCGGAACGAAAGCCATTATAATTGGAACGAAACTGCTGTAAGATTCAAACCGTTTCGCACAAAATATCATTTCAGGATCCGAAGATGGAAAAAGGTGTGCGCATTGCCGACCTGTTTAGGAATGAACATGGATACGTGGGCAAAACGGCCCTCGTACAGGGCTGGGTCAGGACGAAGCGGGACTCGAAGGCCGGTGTCAGTTTCATCGAGGTGAACGACGGTTCCTGCCTGAAAAGCCTGCAGGTGATAGCCGAACCGGACCGCGGGGATTACAGCGGACTACTTAATAAGATAACCACTGGAAGCGCCATTCTCGCCGAAGGGACCATTTCGGAGTCTCCGGGGAAAGGTCAGAGCATCGAGTTGCGGGCCGAACGGATCCATCTGTATGGCTGGGCCGACCCGGCACTCTATCCTCTGCAGAAAAAGAGGCACTCCTTCGAGTATCTGCGGCAGATCGCGCACCTTCGGCCCAGGACCAACACGATAGGGGCGGCGGCAAGAGTTCGAAGCAGGCTGAGTTATGCAATCCACCAATTCTTCCAGGATCTTGGTTTTCACTATATCCATACGCCGATTATCACCGCAAGCAACTGCGAAGGCGCCGGAGAAATCTTCCGCGTCACTACGCTCGATCCGGCTCACCCCGGCGCTTCGGAGAGCGAGGAAGCATACCGGAACGATTTTTTCGCAAGGCCCGCCTTTCTCACCGTGAGCGGTCAGCTTCAGGCCGAAATTTATGCCCTGGCGCTCGGGACGGTATATACCTTCGGTCCCACTTTCAGGGCGGAGAATTCCAATACCAGCCGGCATCTTGCCGAGTTCTGGATGGTGGAACCGGAAATGGCTTTCTACGACCTTGAAGACGACATCGATCTGGCGCAGACTTTCATCAAAAAACTGGTCGGAGTGGTCCTCAACGACTGCCGGGAGGAGCTGGAGTTTTTTGCCCGTTTCATCGAGCCGGAATTGATGGGCCGTCTTCAAACCGTTGCTGAATCCGCCTTCGAGGTGATTGCCTATACCGAAGCGGTCGATATCCTCAAGAAATCTGCAGAGCAATTCACCTTTCCCGTTGAGTGGGGACTTGACCTTCAGGCGGAGCACGAACGCCATTTAACGGAGAGGGTTTTTAAAAAGCCTGTGGTCATCGTCAACTTTCCCAGATCTCTCAAGCCATTTTACATGCGCGTCAACGACGACGAAAGAACCGTGGCCGCCATGGACATACTGGTTCCCGGAACGGGCGAGATAATTGGCGGGTCCCAGAGGGAAGAACGGCTCGAAATGCTGCTCGAACAGATGCGGCTCAAAGGGATTTCGATCGACGACTACCGGTGGTACATCGAACTCCGGGAATTCGGGTCGGTTCCTCACTCCGGATTCGGCCTGGGGCTTGAGCGCCTGGTGCAATTCGTCACCGGCATCCCGAACATCCGCGAGGTTATTCCCTTCCCGAGAACACCTGGGCACGCGGAGTTCTAAAGCTCATGAATCGATCGTTATCCCGGCCGCGTAACACGAGCGCCGATCCGGCGCCAAAAAACGGTTGCAGGCCTTGACGATCTGTCTGCCTCCATGAGCGGTTTTAAAGGTGAAATCCTAACAAAACTGTGACAAAGTGGCATTGCTCTTTTTTGTCACGGTTGTCCTGCAACCAACCCCCAACATTTCAAGGAGTGAAACATGACTTCAAAGCAGCCAAGAAAAGCCGAGGACTGGGTGGAGAGGGCCAAAGCGTTTTATGTCGCCACCGGCAAAGAAATTGCTCTGGCCGAGTTTACGAACCCGCGGGGACAATTTGTTCAGAATCAGCAGTATATTTTTGTTCTTGACCTAGAGGGAAATATGCTTGCGCATGGTATGAACCAACTGTTCGTCGGCAAGGATTTCATCGAAGTCAAAGACACAAGCGGCAGGAAGTTTGTGAGGGAGATCCTCAACACGGCCAGGGAAAAAGGCGCGGGGTGGATAGAGTATGATTGGTCCGATCCTGTCACCAAAAAGTCTCTGCCCAAGACTCTCTATTTCGAAAAAGTCGACAACATAATCATCTGTTGCGGCACATACAGGGAAATTCCGGACCCATCAGAACTCGACCTGCTGTGATTTCTCAGTCAGCCGTCACGCCCGGCGGCTAACCTCTTCTCGGTTTGCTTTTGCTTAGGTCCGGAGTCTTCCAGCAGTTCCAGGCCTTGTTCATTAGTCGGGCCTTCGTTCTTTATTGGATTTCGACTTGAACTCTAGACCAGGGTGGCCCAGGCGACTCTTGCCTGGGCCGGTACGGCAAAAGGAAGGGTAATCACATTCAGGCCCCTAGCAACGACCGGATCCACACACCTGAGCAGTTTTCTGCTTTAACATCGCCGACAGGTCGTCAAATGAGCCATTCGTTAATATTGGGTCGAACTGGTTGCGATAGTTGGCCGCCAGACTCATTCCCGCGACAGCGATATCGTATGCCTTCCATTTCCCGTCCTTGAGGTGGAGGTAATAATTAAGAGAGACCGGGCCGCCCTGGTCCCTTACAGTCGCATCGACGACTACATAACCTTGGTATATTTGCTTGTGCTTGTAAGTGATATTTTGTCTGGCATATTTTTCGATGTCTCCTATGTATGTGTTAAAAAGCAGCTTGCTGAACTCCTGCGTAAATTCCTGCTGCTTTTCGGGGGGCAGACTATTCCACCGTCGCCCCACGGCGAGCCTGGATATCGCCGCAAAGTCAAAGTATCCATCTACGACCGCTTGAATCTTTTCCCTGCGGGCCGGTGTATCTTGAGGGTACTGGTTCAGTATTTTGATGATCTGGTCCGTACCGGTTTGGACGACGGCCTGCGGGTCCTCGGCCGCCATAGCCTGTGAGCCCCACAAACAAAGACAAACCACCAGGATGAGCGCTTTGGAAATGAAACCTTTGCTCATCAATCCAATTTGTGAACGAGCTACAAACATGGTTGCTCCTTTATCTCAATTTTACCCTCGCGAGCGAACAGGTCGTGAAAGCATCGCAAGGGATAGAAATCCACTGCGGCCGACAACATGCCGACGGTCAGCGCATTGCTTTAATAGCACTTACCCTTGGCCTCCCTATTCTCAGCCTGTCCCCTTTCCCGGAGAGGCATTCTCTCCAGTCGAAGTTTTGCCGGAGATGTGAATTGGAGGGCTCAATTCTACCCGACCGCTTTATGCAATGTAATCAAATAACTATTTAACGCTAGTAATCATTCTTATTGGTGTCAATCACGGATTCCTCTCGCCTCCTGCGTGTTCCATCCGGACCCACAGTGCAGGGTTGAGGCGACTCCAGCCCACGGCGCCCAAACTCCTTGCATCACGATCGTCGATTTGATTTCGCTTACTCCATTGAATCCCCAGGTTAAACGCCGGGTTGCTCAATCCTTGCCTCCTAACAGCCAGTGCAGTATCATCCCTCGTCCCCAATTTGACCTCGCTGAAGTATTGGGGCAATCAATAACCGCGGGAAGCAGTGACATTTAAATGCTCCGACATTTTGCGGGCCCAAATGAATGGGGAAAGCTGTTGAGGCATGCAAAATTTCGAACCAGCGCCGCACCAGTCTTTGACTTGTATATGGAAACGAGAAAAGAAAGCTCCGTGCTCCCTCCTTTGGTGAAATAACTTTAAACAGATATTTGCAGCCAAAGGGCTCGAAGCGAGGATTACGGTTGGGCTGAAGGAGATAATCCAAAAAGAGCGCCTTTTGAATTGTAAGGACATAAGGGAAGGTCGGAATGAACATCTTTGGGTGGAAAGCATCACCCTTTTCCGAGGAAGAAACGGCTGGTAAATGGATAGTTTTTGGGATGGTGTCTATCGGCGTATTCATGGGGACCTTGGACGCCAGTATAGTGAACATCTCCCTGCCCAAAATCAGCTTATTCTTTCAGGCGCCCCTCAGCGGCCTGGTGGAATGGGTCATTATTGCCTACCTTATTGTTATTGCCGGCACTCTACTCACCTTGGGCAGGCTGTCGGATATGATAGGACGCGAGGCGATCTGGGTTACAGGTCTAGCCGTCTTCACTGTTGGTTCGGCATTGTGTGGGGCTGCGCCGTCACTGCTGTTTCTGGTCATCTCTCGAGGCTTTCAGGGGCTGGGAGGCGCGATGACCATGTCGGTCAGCCCTGCAATGATAACGCATGCTTTCCCATCCGGGGAACGCGGTAAGGCTCTGGGCCTTATCGGCGCTGTCGTCGCCGTAGGGACAAGCGCCGGTCCCACCTTGGGCGGCGTCATAACCCAGGCTTTGTCCTGGCGCTGGATCTTTTATATCAACGTGCCTATCGGCATCATGGGCATCATCGCAGCCATTCGGCTTCTTTGGGAACCGATCCGGATAAGCAGCGCTAAAAAGAGGTTTGACCCGGTCGGCGCAGCGCTCCTTTCCATAAGCATGACTCTTTTGATGCTGGGAATGAGCTTTGGCCGGGAGGCCGGCTGGGTATCCAGTACGATTGTATGGATCTTCGCAACCGCCGCCGTTCTGATGGTTACGTTCGTACTCGTTGAGAGACGCATGGCGCATCCGATTGTGGCCCTGTCGATCTTTCGCAACCGTCTTTTCTCAGCGGCTCTTATCAGCAGCTTCCTCAGTTTTCTGTCTATCTTTGCCGTCATGTTTCTCATGCCTTTCTACCTGGAAGACTTGCTCTTGTTCCAGCCAGGCCATGCCTGCCTCGTGCTCACCGCAGTGCCGCTCACCATTTCATCGGTGGCGCCTCTTAGCGGCTGGCTCTCAGATCGTTTCGGATCGCAGGTGCTCAGCTCGCTCGGATTGGCTGTGGCCTCAATAGGACTGTTTTTTCTCAGCAGGCTCACTCAACAGGCGTCGCTGTTTGGCATAATCTGGCCGCTAATCGTGGTAGGATTCGGACAGGCCCTGTTCCAATCGCCGAATAACAATGCAATCATGAGTTCTGTACCGGAAAACCGCATTGGCATTGCTTCCGGCTTTCTGGCTACGGTGCGAGTTCTGGGGCAAGGGTTCAGCGTGGCCCTGGCCGGTGCGATTTTCACTTCGATGGGTGGCGCACAGGCTGGAGCAGTGCTTGCTCGCAATACGGCGCAGCCCGCCGGGCCTTTCCAAAATGCCTTCGTTCACGCTTTTCACGTTGCTCTGCTGACCTGTATGGTCATTGCCAGCATAGGAGTGTTCACTTCTCTCGTTCGAGGCCAATCACGGCCAACTGCGAATTGAAGGAACGCCGATGTCCCCGGCTGCATGAAACCTTCGCAAAGAACGAAACCTGGCGATCCACCTCATTGGGTGTCAGCAACCTTAATAATGTCCTCTTTGTGCTATCCCTCTCCCAAAACTGACTTCGTGGTCAGGACTATGATCTCCCCTCTTCGGTAACAGTCAATTGTGTGGTCATTCACCATTCCGGTGGCCTGCATGTGAGCATACATTATCGTGGGTCCCACGAAGGAGAAGCCCCTCTTTTGCAAAGCCTTGCTGATCGTTTCGGATTCTGAACTCTTGGAGGGGTAATCCTCCAGTTTCCGGAGCACATTCACAATCGGCTGATTATCGATAAAGCCCCGGATGTAGGCCCCAAAACTTCCGAATTCTTTTTGAACTTCCAGGAACCTTCCGGCGTTGTTCACCGCAGCAAGAACTTTTGCACGGTTACGTATAATCCCAGGATTTGAAAGGAGTTCGTGAATTTTGGCCTCACCATAGAGGGCTACCTTTTCGGGATCGAACCAGTCGAAGGCGATGCGGAAGCTATTCCTTCTCTTCAGGATCGTATACCAGCTAAGCCCTGCCTGAAAGGCCTCCAGAATGAGGAACTCAAATAAGCGCCGGTCATCATGAACTGGAACACCCCATTCCTGATCATGGTACTCCACATACTCGGGCTTGCTCAGATTCACCCATGGACATCTTTTGACGGGATCATTCATGCCGATAATCTTCTGTTCGGGTGATTTCTTCGCGCAGAAATAGCCGATCTTCCATGGAGCATCATCATCCAGTCTCGTTCAGCCAAGGGTCCGGCAACATAGATTTTCATCATCTGAATCCCTTTTTAGGTCGATCCTCTACTCCAAAAAAAGCCGGCTTCCTTCCAACTGGTAAATTACACGAATCTGGGGTAAAGAGTCTCCCCAATTTGAGTGAGTTTGCCCAGTGGAGTATTCTTATTCCAAATTTCTTTCAGCAGCAAACTCTTTGGAGGTAAGTTATTGCCGTTATTATCAAAAGCGCAATCAGCAGCAGTTGAGTATCTCGGTGGACCGGCTCTCGTCTGTTCAGGCGCGGGAGCGGGTAAGACCTCAACCATCGTTGCCAAATTTGAGCACCTGATGAGGGAAGGGTATGACCCCGGACGGATACTTTGCATCACTTTCACCAACAAGGCGGCAAACGAGCTAAAAGATCGGCTCACAAAATCGACCGGACGATGGATGAAGGATTTCCCCTGGGTGAGGACCTTTCATTCTTCGATGCTGCAGATCTTGAAAGCGCATCCCGGAGAGATGGGCTTCAAAAACCCGATCACCATTTACGATGGGACCGACCAGATCAGACTCATCAAAAATATTCTGGAAAACAATTTCAATATGGAAGGCAAGTACGCCAGAGCGATCAGGGGCCATATCGGGAGGGCCAAGAACTCCATAAAACCTGATGCTTACATCCATGCCGTCAAAGAATTCAGAAAGCTCGACTTCATTTTTGAGCATTACAACAAGAAGCTCAAAGAGTCGAACGCAATGGACTTTGACGATATCCTGCTCCATGCCCTCGACTTGCTGAGAGGACAGCCTCAGATTCGAACCGTTTACCGGGATCTCTTCCAATACATTCTTCTCGATGAACACCAGGATTCCAATTCCGTCCAGAACGCCATAATCAAGCTTCTGGTAAAGGACGGAAACATAACCGTAGTGGGTGACTTTTCACAGTCCATCTACAGTTTCAGAGGGGCTGAGCCGAGCTACTTCGTCCAGTTTCCTGCAGAATATGAAGGGACAAAAGTCTTCCTGCTGGAGGAAAACTACCGCTCTACGGCCCCGATTGTTGAATTGGGAAATGAAATCATCAGCTTCAACAACGAAGAAATGAAAAAGAACTGTTTCAGCACCAAACCTGGCGATCTTCCATCTCTCAGAGGCTTTGAAAACGCCTATTTAGAAGGGAGGTGGGCAGCCGAAAAATGCAGAGCTTATCACTATGAGGGGCTTGAGTTTGAGCACATCGCGGTCCTCTATAGGACAACTTTTATCAGCCGGATAATGGAAAAAGCATTCAATGAACTGGGAGTCCCTTACAAGCTTGTCGGCGGGATTTCCTTTTTTGAGAGGCGGGAAATCAAGGACCTTACAAGCTATCTTGCCTGTGCCATAAATCCAAAAGATGACATTGCCTTCGAGCGCATCCTAAATGCCCCAAAGCGGGGGATAGGCAAGAAATCGATTCAGAAAATCAGGGAGATCGACCTGCCTGGCGCCGCCCTAATGGAAAAAAGCCCCATGGCGATTCAGAAAAAACTCAGCCTGAAAAAGGCCGCCGATGGCATCGGGATGGTTTTGTTCATACTCGACCGCATCAAGGACATGCCGCCGAAACAAGCCCTGGAAGAAGTCATCGACCTCACCGGGTACGAAAAATATCTGGAGACCTGGGCCGGAGATGGTGATGACAGCAGTGTGATATCGCGCTTTGAAAACGTCAATGAGCTTCTTAGCATCGCTGAAGGAAGGAAAACCATAGAAGAATTCCTGGAAGACTGCTCTCTGCGAACTGAAGATGATGACGATGAAGAAAAGGATCGAGGTGTGCGGCTGTCCACTATACATGCGGCAAAGGGGCTTGAGTTTCATACGGTGTTTCTGGTCGCATGTGAGAACAATATCCTCCCACATTGGCGATCAGTTGATGAAGACGGCGGGAGAAACGGCGGAAATGTCGAGGAAGAACGCAGGCTGCTTTACGTCGCCTGCACCAGGGCCGAGCGCAACCTCCACATTTCCTATGCCAATACCAGGCAAAACAAATGGAGTGGGATCAGCCCTTTTTTGGAAGAGCTGTCAGACGAGCATTTAAACAGACTGGACTGAGAAGACAAAAACTGCCGATATCAGGACTATCCCGTCTGGTAATCAACGGTTTGCAGATTTCAGCCGGCAGGTCTATTTCCCATTTTGAGTCGCTTTAGATCCGGTTTTTCCAGGATGATAAAGTTCCTGAAGATCCCAAGGGCCTTTAATCGCTCTTTCCCAAACTGAACCTCATATGTGCTGAACAGGATGTAGTCTGTTCTGACGGCTTGGCTGCTCATCACACCCCCCGCTATACCACCCAGAATCGTGCTCAAGAATTGGCTCCCAGGGTCTTTCATTCTTTTCTGAGATTCCTTCATGACGTAATAGCGGACATAGTTGCTGAGATCATCCATCGAGGGGTTCGTGTAGACCATCAGGGCAGCCAGAGCCAACAAAACTATTATAGTCGCTAAGGATTTCATGCCTCTTTCCCGCCAGCCCGGCCGAAATCGGATCGGATTTGCCGGACCAAAAACAGAAGGGCCGGAAATTGCTTCTCCAGCCCCTCACATTCCTCTGCGGATGAGCAGTTAGAGCTTTTTTACCTTGACAGCCGAAGGTCCCTTGGCGCCCTGTTCAATTTCGAAGCTGACACGATCACCTTCTGCAAGGCTCTTAAAACCCGCACCTTCGATGGCGCTATGGTGAACAAAGACATCTTTGCCGCCACCCTCTACCGTGATGAATCCGAAACCTTTTTGATCATTGAACCACTTTACAGTACCTTGAGGCATTTTTCTGATTTCCTTTTGAATTGTGTTAGTTGCACGTATATTTCCATGACTAAGATAGTAAAACAAGGGAACTGGCGCAAGCAAAAAGAGCCAGGATATTTTGAAATGTGCAAGTGCTTTTAATCGATCGACAGCCAAATTGACGCTAACGCCCTGCGGCCGCCCATCCGCCCGGCCCGCCGCCCGTTTTTCTGATTAGCGATGCAAGGTGTTCGGGCGTGTAGATAATTATCTCGTTTTTCAGCAGTTTCTGAAGATAATAATCGTCGGTCCGGTGATGGGGATACATGTTTTGACGATTGATCAACCGCAGAAAGCATCGGAATTCTGGAGCGGTTTTTTCGAGAGGCCCGCTGAAGCAGGAGAAGTTAAATGTGGAAAACTTCAGCTCATGATAGGTGATGAGCGTCCGACGGACACCTTCGGCCATCGTCCGAATATCCTCGTCATCCCATTCCATGAAGTTGGAATTGTTCGGCCATACTGCGTTCACCTCGTTTACTCCTATCGGGGAGAACGCGGTGAACCACCGGCTCGGGCCTAATTCTCCCAGCCATCTTTGTCCCGATTCCCTTTCCGTTTCGACGAGATCCAGCCAGTAGCAAGAACCGGTATCCCGATAGTAAGCAAGGCTCCTTTCGAGCAACAGCCGGTGATGGGTCGAAGGAAGCGGTGATCCGATTATCTGAAGGTGAGGGTGTACGATACTGCTTCCGGCGGGAGGCATGAAGTTTGCATTGATGGTAAAGAACCGGGCTTCACGATCAACTTCGAAGCACCTTCTGATGAACTCCATGCATACTGAGAAAGCGTCGAAGAGAAGCGGGGAGGAAAACTCGTCCAGGGTTCGCCCATGCTTTTGCCCCACCACGACAACAGCGTGATAGGGCGCCAGAGGAAAGAGGTTGGGAAATAAAACGATTTCCCCTTTTGTGAGCCGCCCCTCCGGGATGAGGCGTTCGGGGTAGCGGGGTGAACTCTTGCGCCACTTCCCGTCACACATGAAGCACTGTTCCTTCGTGTCGTCGATCCGCTGGCGAAGGTATGCATAATCTGTTTCCGGGAAAAGGGTCGAAACCTTGCCTTTCAGTGTCTCACTTAGTATGCTCTGATGCTCGGTGAGCGGGTCAAGCCGGACCTCTAGCTTTTGCCTGTCCAGCTCTCCATTCTTAGTAGGGTTGTGGAATTCGACAACCTGCTCCCAAACTTTGAAGGAAATTCTTGGCATCGCATTTATCCTTGAAAAGGTTGCTGATTATCGACCGTTACTGATGGTCTCGATAAAATTCCGCACGACGTCCGGATCGAGCTTCCCGTCGGCGACCATCCCGTTTATTATCTTTACGGCCTCTCCGGCGGACATGCCTTTGCGGTAGGAGCGGTCGGTAACCAGCGCGTCATAGATGTCGACCACGGCCATGATTCTTGCGACCATAGGGATCTCATCTTTGGTGAGACCATCCGGATACCCTGAGCCGTCAAGTTTTTCATGGTGATAGCAGATTACGTCCAGAGCTTCGCCCAAACTTTTCTTCAATGGAAGACATATCTTATAGCCGGATATCGCATGGGCTTCCATTATTTTCCGTTCGTCGGGAGTGAGCGGTCCGGGTTTGTTCAAAATGGCGTCCGGAACGTGGATCTTACCTATATCGTGCAAAACGCCCCCGAGCTTAAGAGCTTTGAGTTCTTTCTGTGATGTCCCCATTTTGGAACCGAGCGCGCATGCAAGGCTTGCGACCCGCTGAACATGGCCCTGAGTATAGGCGTCACGAGCTTCGATGGCATTTGCCAGCGAAATGAGCACGTTTTCGATGCTAGTCAGGTTGTCGTTCAGAGCCTTCACTCTTAGCAACGAACTGGTTCGGGCAAGGAGCTCGGCCCGGTTGGGCGGCTTGGTGATAAAGTCGTCGGCCCCGGCCTCGATTCCCTTGATTTTTGCATCCAGCCCGCTCAAAGCCGTGAGCATGATGACCGGAGTCAGCCGCGTCGAATCCTGGGCTTTCAACCTGCGGCAGACTTCGAAACCATCCATACCCGGCATCATGGCGTCCAACAGAATCAGATCTACATCCGTTTTGGACACTATGTGCAGGGCCTCTTCACCATCGGAGGCCTTGAGCACCTGGTGACCGAGATTCAAAAGGAGTATTTCCAGCAACTTCCGGTTGGCGGCCTCATCGTCAACCACCAGAACCTTTGGGTTGATTTCCTGTGCCGCGAACTGTTGCTCTTCATGGAGATGCACGCGGTTTTTTCCTCTGGCCTTGGCCTCAGCCAGGGCCTGCTGCGCCTTCAGAATGAGGCTTGCGGAAGTTGCGCCTTTGTAGCAGGAGACCACCCCAAGGCTTACAGTAATTTTGCCTTCGGTCATGCTTTCAATGGCCCTGCACAGTCTTTCAGCAGCCGTTCTGGCGTCCTCCCTCTCCGACATTGTGAACATCACCGCATAAACATCTCCCAGGTACCTTGCGGCAATATCGACTTCACGGATTGCAGAGGATATGAGATTCCCGATAGTTTTCAACATTCGGTCCCCATCGATGGAACCGAACCGCTTGTTGAAATGCGAGAACCAATCGATATCGATTAAACAAAGAGAAAAAGGGCTCCCATGGCGCTCGTACCGGTTGATTTCATGCTCGATGGCAACCTTGAAATACCCGTGATTGTACAGACCGGTCAGACTGTCGGTGAAAGGCGCATGGACCTCTTTTTCGTATTCAGTTGTCGCTGAACTGCTCATGGCTCTTTCCTTCACTGTGCCGAGAATGGTCTTTCACTCTGAGAAGACTGTGACGCTGTCACTGAGCCCGGCGTCGTAAATAACCTGAATTGGCTTACTGTCATCGACAATCAGCGTCTTTAGTTTTTCCGCCATTGACCCTCCTCCACATTCATGTTGGGGGGCATCGGCGGTATGAGAAAGAAAAATCTGGCGCCTTTCCCTTCCCCCTCACTCTCGGCCCAGATCTTTCCGCCATGCAGCTCCACCATGCTCCTGGTAAGCGAAAGTCCCAGCCCAGTGCCCTGAAATCGGCGGCTGAGCGAGCTCTCCGCCTGCTCAAACGGCTCGAATATGCGTTGTAGGTCCTCCTTTTTGACGCCTATGCCGGTATCCTCGACGAAAACTTTTACAAAGCCGTCGGCCAACTCCGATTGAATGTGTACTCTTCCACCGTCCGGCGTAAATTTGACCGCATTTGAAAGAAGGTTATATAGTATTTGCTTCAGCTTGCGCTCATCGGCAATGATGCTCGCAGGAATCTCTTTTTGTTCGTATGAGAGCTGTATGTTGTGTTTCAAGGTTTTTTCTTTGAGGGTGGTAAGGCTCCGTGATAGAAGTTCGGGCAGTAGCACTTCCGAAAGTTCGAGTTCTAGTTTGCCGGCTTCAATCTTGGTGAGGTCCAGAATGTCATTTATGAGCAGGAACAGATCTCGGGCGCTATGTATCACATCGCCAAGGCATTCTTCCTGCTGAGGTGTAAGGTCTCCGCACTGTTTGTCCAGGATCAACTCCGTAAAACCAATGATCACGTTGAGAGGGGTGCGCAACTCATGGCTCATATTCGCAAGGAAATCGCTTTTGGCCACATTGGCGGCCTCAGATCGCTCGGCCATCTCTTTGGCGCTCTCAATGGTCCTGCTCAGTTGTTGATTGGTCTCCTCCAGTTCCGTTTTAGAACCCCTCAACGCCTCTTCAGCTTTCCTTCGCTCCGTAATTTCCTGATGAAGGTTGTCGTTTGCCTCTTGCACATCCTTAAGAAGTTTCAGATTTTCGAACCTTAGGGCTATGGCTGAGGTGATAGTGTCATTGTGGTTGAATGAAAAACGAAGAATTGTAATCAGGTAAACAATAATTAGAAAACCCAAAGTATATCCAAATTGCCCCCTTTCCATGCAGCAGCGGATGGAATAGAGCACCATGAGCGGTCCCGCCCATGCAGTGGCAGCTAACCTGATGGAAGAATGGGACACCGTAACGGCCGACGAAACACTGGTTATTACTATAAGAAAAAGGGAAATAAGCACCGAATTGCCGGCGGGGAAGATAATGAAAGCAGATAGCCCCCACGCTATTCCGGAGATAAGGACCGTGATCAGATAGATATTTCTCCAGATCTCCCCGGCAAACAGTGCTTCCCGTACTTTGCGAAATTCATAGTAGAATACGACCCTGCCGATGGCGACGGCCATGATCATCAGCACCCATACAAGAGCTTTTGTATGAGGAACGATATCGTGCACCGTATAGGAGAGAACAAGCGCAACGATGAAAGAGGCTGCTTGCATCGTCGGGACCTGTTGCATTGCAAGGCATAATTGTTCCCTCAGGATGGCGTCGTTGAGGCTCTTCTCCATCTTAGCCCAACTTCCGCAGTTAGG
>PLSV01000068.1 GCA_003165235.1 Syntrophobacteraceae bacterium | reverse complement strand
ACACATTTGATGCATTATTCCGGCTTCAGTGTACATCCCTTTTCGTTACAGCCGTTCTTTTACTCTTTGCCCAAAATTGTGCCTGCTTTGCCCGATGTCTGGAAACGCTATGTTTTGATTCTCGGTCAAAGGCGCAGTCGGCGATGCCTTGCACTCAATGCAACCAATTTCACCTGTCAGAGAGTCCCGAGTAAAAAAATCCAAGCGGCTCCGGATGCCGTTTTCGGGCCGACCCGCGAGTTCGTCAGTGTTTTACAATCATCAGTAAATTCAGGCATCAAACACTTACTTGATTAGTCGCTCGCATTTCTGCCGCGTCGTAACGTACGATGTCAGCAGTGTCATAATCCGCTCCCAGATTGCGAAGCTGCCTCGCCCGGCAGGGTGCATAGTCTCCCGAAACTCTTTATTAGGTGTCAAGGGAGATAGCATCCCAAGACTCTTTACTCAGAAGCCATTCCAGCGCACGACGTCGTTCCACAATCACGTAGGATTTGAGGCCCGAGGGCGGTTCCTTTCCCTCGATTTCAGCCTGACGGATCACCCAATGAAGACAGTATGCGAGATCGCAAGCTGTAACCAACTCATCACGCGGCCGCAGTTGCGCTTTTCGCCGCAGTTCCGAGCTGCTCTGGCTGACTTTGAGATTTGGCATTAAGGTAACAAAATGGTTGTCACAGTCTTTCCAAAAGTCTAACTGCGGGACCAAGCACAACGCCCACGCCAGTACCCACATTGCTTCAATTTGTGTTTGAAAGTGCTCTGGTGGGCCATCGCCCCGTTCTAGAAAGCGAATCTCCGCATCCGTCAACGATGCCACTAATTTTTCCCGACGCAGCCAAGCTAGAGACTTTACTCTGTCAAAGCCGCAGGAGGCAGCCGCCACAGGGCCCATAGAGAGCAAACGATTAAGTACTTCATCTTGATCGCGTAGCTCAAGGCCATCATCCAACACAGGCAAGCTGATTAGAATGGAAAGCCCAGCCTTAGCTAAAATGCTCAACGACTTTGATCTGATTTGATCAGTTTCCATAGAAGTTAGCAAAACCTCCGATGCCTCCGGGATGAAGTAAAGGTTGTAAAACCGGGTTAGTATGCTCTCTCGTCCTAAGCAATTGAACCACATTCGGATTATCGATCGGATGGTGCCAGATCGTGCCAGGAGGATTGAGCAGATTCCCCCCTAATCTGGACTCCATGTGAGTAAGAACATCACCACCTAGTTGCTCGTCGAACATTTGAACCAACTCTGGACTGGACCGGAGTTGGCTATACAAAGCGTTATTCGCAGAAACACTATGAGCTGAACGCGAAAGGCCGGTAATCCGTTGCTCTGACAGGGCCTCGTAGACATTGAAATTCGCTCGGGCCGCTGCGCTCTCCTCCGCCACGCCGCCAGCTTCAGTCAGTGTGGGGACTTTTGACGCAAGGCCTTCTCCGACGAGATTTGCAAATTTGCCGAGCGCTGAGTCCAAAAGATAAGTCTCAAGTGCAAACTGTCCAGCACGTTCACTCAATCCTTCTGCAAAGGCATCAGCAGAATCTTTCGGCGGTGCCAGATTTCTGAGGCCCATCACGTTGCCTATCGAGTCGTAGACAGCGTTATACGCTTCTTCGGGCGATGGCAGCTCATTGCGTGTGTCGTCTTCTTGCGCGATAACCGGGCCCCACGCTGACGAATACAACCAAGAGAGCAGGTCCGACATTGCCTTTGCAGCACCTCGTGCAAACCCCACGTTGGAACTCTCGATCAGACCCGTCGGTTCGTTTGGAAGAGCCTGTTCTTTGAAAAGAGTCCATAAAGGCTGCCTGACATCCGGCCGCAAAGGATGCTCGCGGAGCGACCCAACTTTAGGCTCGGGTGAGGCCGCATTCCAGATATCCTGTAGAATCTGCGGCGCATTTTCCCGGTAGAGCCGTTCAGGAGGGCGCGGCACTGAAGCAAAGAGCGGCTGTGCGGGAGCGGCTGGGATTTTGTCATTTATCCAGGAGTCGGGATTATAAGAGCTGAGTTGCGACCCATAATCTTCGCCCGCATAGGGGACTGTTTCCGTCTTGGGCTGCTCCGGAAAGGCCGAGAAATCAAAAGGCATCTCTTTTGTCGATGCTCGGTTCTGATCTTCGGGGAAGACCGAAAAATCAAAAGGCATCTCTTTTAGCGAGACGGGTTTTTCTTCTTCGGGGAAGGCCGAGAAATCGAAAGCCATATCGGGCATTATTCACCTGCCTTTTGCACTGGCACTAAGTTTGTTTGCGAGTATTCCTTTTCGATGTTGGGATTCTGCGCGATCATGGCTTTTTTTGCGGCGGTGATCGTTTCATCCGATACTACTCTTCCATTCGCCTGGAGATGTTGGGCCACCCACAAACTGAACGGGGCCAGGCTCTTGGGGTAGTCTGTTGGCGTGATCGGGAGCGTCTGTCCCGGCTTCCACGGAGTTGGTTGTGGTGAAGATTGTCCAGATGTTCCGTTCGGAAAAAGAATCCCCTGCGCGATCTCCCGCTTCTGCATATCGGTAGGGATTTTGCCGCCGTTGTTCTGCTGCCAGTCATCGAGGGCCTGACCGTATTTGCTTACGAATTCATTCCATTTTTGCTGCTCGGGCGGGAAGGGCGAAGAGCGGTCCATCGTGTAGAACGGGGATTCGGCGGAAGCAGCGGCCAAGCCCGCCAAATCATTCACTGCGCTGATAGACGACTGGAGGGAGGTATGCTTCGCGGCCTCGGTAGGGTCGTTGTTCCGAATCTTATCCTGCGAGCTTATCAGATTGTTTAATTGACCAACCGGCATTCCGCCGTAATAGTAGGTAGTGTAAAATCTTTTGTGTAA
>PLSV01000372.1 GCA_003165235.1 Syntrophobacteraceae bacterium | reverse complement strand
CTATTGCCGCTTCTGGTTGCCGCTTTTGGTTGCCGTTTTGCACGACTTTCCAGTGTGTGCCAAACTGCACTTACCGATTCACTATTCACGAGTCACTATTCACCTTTCACTCTGGAGTTAGCTATTTCACCTGAATCCAGCCTGAATTTACAGGGCGGCCGGTTCCAAAAAGGGCAATCGGGCAATCCGATGGACAGGCCCAAAGGGAGCCGAAACAAGACCACGCTAATGGCGGAGGCCATCATCAATGGGCATGCCGAAGCTCTCGTCAAGAAAGTAGTCCAGTTGGCCCTTGAAGGCGATCTTACATGCCTTCGAATTTGCCTCGAACGCCTCGTTCCTATGAAAAAGGACGCGCCGTTCGAGATCGACCTCCCGGACATCAGTACTGTGGCCAACCTCCCAAAACTCTTTGCGGTCCTGACGGCAAAGCTTCGCGAAGGAATCACCCCTTCCGAGGCCAGGACCGTAATGGATTTAGCACAAGGCGTTCTCAAGGTGCTTGAAGTGGCCGAATTGGAACAGCGTATCAGCGCGCTCGAAGAAAAAGAGAAATCGATGAATGTGTAGGATACCGAATTCAGTATTTTCTATTCACTAATCACGCTCTTTGAAAACCGAATAGAAATGTATGTATTAAAGGCTGCAAGGCCCTGCACATTGTAACGTGGATTATTTCGCATTCGCCAGGCGGCATTTGACGCACTCACTCTTCTGACTGTCCGCGCGAGGACAATACAGGCTCAATTAGACCTATTTGACTTAGGGCTTGTCCGTAAATAAANNTCCTCGACGTAGCCCAACTACGCCTGCGGTTTTGCTCAATCCTCGCTACCAAAGCAGACCAAATCCCGGCGCGATCCCTAAGAGGCTTATTTACGGACAAGCCCTTAGTGTCTGTTTCACTTCTTCGCGTCGCGTGAAAACAACAAAGCCGCAACTGCAGGAAATGGCTACGCCGGGTCTCTTCCGATGTTTCCGGATGAACACAATCAGGTCGCCTTCTCAGAATTGGCCGAAGCTGCAAAATCCGCATAATCTGCTTTTGCCTGCTGACAGAACCTTTCAAAAATGCCTCTTATCTCTCTTCTCAGGCGCAGGACATCCTGCCAGGTTTCAATCGACGTTCCGTCAAAACGAGGAGGCCAAAGCCCCAGCAAAACCATTGCCTCAAAGCGCCGCTCATCGAGTTTAGCGCTGCTGGAATTGGTGTGCAGTCTCACCCTGTGGTCCAGCGCGCGGAGCGCGCCAAATGCCGCGCTTATCTCTTCTGAACTGGATGCCGTTTGCGGCAGCTCTTTCAAAAGTTCGGGAAGCGCCCGCCTGACAGACCGGTGATGCGTGGGCCGGCCGCCGGCAAGCAGTTGCCCCTGCACCAGGAATTCTATGTCGGCCAGGCCGCCCATACCCAGCTTCAGATCGATTTCCTCTTCGGTTTCAGCGGCCCGCTCCTTTTCCATCCGGTTGCGCAGGTGGCGCAGCCTCGGCCACACAGATTCCGGAGACCTTTTCCTGCGGCAGATTTGTCCTGCCTTATCTTCAATCCACTGTCCAAGCTCCGGGTCCCCTGCTATGTGCCGCATCCTCAGAAGGGCCTGGATTTCCCATATATCGGCCTGGGCCTCGTAATATTCCAGCCAGGATTTGCGCGTTACGACAAGCGGGCCATGGGTCCCCGTGGGTCTCAGCCGCACGTCCATCGGATAGCCGGGGCCTTCATGGAGCGGTGTGGAAAGCATGTTGATAAAGCGCTGAATAAGCCGGATCACTTCTCCGGGAATCTGATTGGCGGCATCATGCGCTCTCGGGGCGTAAACAAAGACCAGGTCGAGGTCCGAAAGGTAACTCATTTCCCCGCTGCCCAACTTTCCCATCCCGAGCACCGAAAGGGGCAGGTCGGCAGGCAGTCCGAGATTTTGCCTCACCGCCGCCAGCGTATTACGCATGACAAAATCGGCCAGAGCGGTTTGCTCCTCTTCCAGGACCGCGAAATCGATCCGGCCGCCAAGGTCGGCCAGCGCAAGCTGGATGATTCGTTCGTTTTTCAGCTTCCGTATCCATTCCAGCTTTTCTCCATACTCTTCCGCCCTTTCCAACAGCCCGAGACTGAATTGCTCCCATTGCCGGGCCGGACTGAAAATCCCGGACCTCAGGGCATGGCCTTCAACCAGTGCGGGATTATGGGAAAGAAGGGCCGCGATAAGCTCGCTTGAGGCAATCACCTGGCAAAAAGGCGCCATCCAAGGCCTAACTGCTCCAAACAACTTTACCAGGCCGGTTCTTCGAGCGACCCTTCCAAAGTAGGTATCCATCCTTACCAGGATTTTTTCCAAAAGCTCCCGGTCACGAATGCCGGAGAATTTTCCCAGTGCTACAAAAAGGATTTCAAAGTTAACGGAGGCCGGGTAGGCCTTCAGAGTTTCCTGAAGCTTCTCTAACGGCGAGCCGCCGAGGCCGGGTTGCGCGCTTGCGCGCCCTCGCAAAGCATCGGACGCTGAACTTGAAGCATTTCCCGTTACTCCGGACGCACAGCGCGAATCCGAGCGAAGTGAGGGTTCATCGCCGCGCGCGAAAAGCGGCGAGCCGCCCCATCCTCCTGCCAAGTCGCGCCGGAGCTTTTCACTTCCAAGGTCTTCTCCCTCTTCGGCCTTTTCCTGAAAAAGCTCCTGAAACCTGGAGTGAACGATGGAGCAGTGCATCTCCAGCGCCTTTAGAAACGCGGTCTCGTCATCCCCGAAGCCCATTGCGAACACCAGGCGCATTCTTTCTTTTTCCGAATGCGGCAAACTTTGTGTCTGCCTGTTCTGGTCGAGTTGGATGTAATGTTCGACATTGCGCAGGAAAGTGTAGGAACCCTTCAGCTCGTCCGCCGTATCCTGCGGCAGAAGGCCAAGGCCGGAAAGCTTTTCCAGGCACTTCAGAGTGTTTGGTTCGTCAAGTTCAGGTTGCCGTCCGCCGTATATGAGCTGCATCGACTGAACGAGGAATTCGACCTCCCGAATCCCGCCGATGCCAAGCTTTACATCGAAGCGCCTTGCTCCAGGTCGAAACGGCTCCGCTTCGGCAAGAATCCGGCTTCGCATCTCTCTCAGCTCGGCAATCGCCTGGAAATCGAGGAACCTGCGGAACACGAACGGACGAAGCTCGCGAATAAAGGCGTTCCCTTCGGAACGATCCCCGGCGACGGGCCGGCACTTGAGAAGCATCTGGCGCTCCCACGCCCGGCCTCGAAGCAGATAATGCTCGAGCGCGCCGCTCATCGTGGGCGCCAGTATTCCCTGCTTCCCCTCGGGCCGCAGGCGGAAATCCACCTGAAAGACGCGGTCCCCCTCAAACCAGTCGGACAGCAGCCTCGATACCCTATGAATGAGGCGGTTGAGCAGCATGATGAAATTTTCGCCATCCTCGTAGCTCTCCGGGTTCAGGAAGATCAGGTCTACGTCGGATACATAGTTTAGCTCGTGGCCGCCCAGCTTCCCCAACCCCAGCACTACGAGCGGGATTCTTCCCCCAAGCCGCCGCCAGACAACGAGATCTTCATCCCATGCCCACCACTCAGGATGCGCCGAAAGGATGTCCAGGCCAACCTGGAGGGCCACTGACGCCAGATAGCTCAACTGTCCTGTAGTCTCGGAAAGGTCCGCATAATGACAAAAATCTCTTGTGCCTATTCTCAAAAAATGAAGCTGCTTGAAACGCCGAAATATCCGGAGCAGGTCGTTGAAGGACCGGGCCTTTGCCGCCTCGAGCCCCAGAGCTGAATAGAGTCCGGTGAGAGGATACCTGCGTTTCAGGTTGCCGTCGCTCAGAAGCCATTCTTCGTACTCAGGGTTGTTGCGTAGAAGAATACTTAGGTATTGAGAGCACTTGCGGGTATATTCAATCTCGGTCATGAACTTCACCTTACAGCGCCGCCGTGAAAGGCGGCCCTGCCGACGTACGTGCGTTATTCTCTCATTTCCCCCAAAACGGCCAAAAATTCATGCGGCTCCACCTATCCTGAAGGAGAACAAATTTATCGTGAACTCTCTATTGCATCCGATTATTAGTTTATCATAGTATGGCTCGCGTCAGAAATTCCCGTTAAACACAGTCGCGCCTTTTTTGCAGACACGTATTTTCCAATGCGCCCGCGAAGCCGGTCCGTGGTGAGGGGCGTGATTTTTGTCCCGCAAAAACCGAGAAATCGGGAGCAGTTATGTGTCCTTTATAAAAGTTTGCTATTTCGGGCTTACCCGTTACAATTAATTACTCTTAATTTTCAAGGATCTTTCTGAAGCAGCTAAATTTCCGGTGAGGAACACTTTATGAGTCTTCCGTGGAATCGTCCCAAGGCAATTCTTTTGCTCGAGGACGGGACCGTTTTTCGAGGATACACGTTCTGCGGCCATGGCCGGACGCTGGGCGAGGTAGTCTTCAACACCAGTATGACCGGGTATCAGGAAGTGCTGACCGATCCATCTTACAAAGGTCAGATCGTGGCGATGACCTATCCTCTGACCGGCACTTACGGAATCAACCCGGAGGACATGGAATCGGCGGCCATACATGTTGAGGGATTTATCGTAAAGGAGTACCAGGACTTTGCCAGCAATTGGCGAAGCAACCGGTCACTGGCCGATTTCCTGAACGAACATGGGAAGATCGGAATCGAAGGCATAGATACGCGCGCCCTTACAAGGCATATTCGGGTTGGAGGGGCGATGCGCGGAATCATCGCGACCGACACCGACAACCTGCGTGAACTTATGGACCAGGTGCTGGCGTATCCGGGGCTAAACGGGATCGATCTGGTAAAATATGTAACGTGCCAAAAACCCTACAGGTGGCGGGACGGCGAGAAGCTTGAAACTGCTTCCCCGCAATGGCTGCCGAACGTTGCCGGACCCAGGGTGGCCGCCCTTGACTGCGGGATAAAATATAATATTCTTCGCAAACTGGAGAGTGCGGGATGCCAGGTGCTGGTCTTCCCCGCTCATGCGAGCGCCGCTGAGATTCTGTCCTGCGATCCCGACGGCGTTTTTCTCTCAAACGGACCCGGCGACCCGGCCGCTGTGCATTATGTTATCGAAACCGTTCGAGACCTGTTCGGGAAGAAACCGATATTCGGCATCTGCCTCGGACACCAGATGATGGGACTTGCGCTCGGGGGCAGCACATTCAAACTCAAGTTCGGGCACCGGGGCGCAAATCAACCGGTAAAAGACCTCACAACAGGCAGAATCGAGATCACAGCACAGAATCACGGCTACTGCGTGGATCCGGACTCGCTTTCGCACCTGCCTGTCCGGCTTACGCATATAAACCTCAATGACAATACGCTGGAAGGAATGGAGCACCTGGAGATTCCCGCCTTCTGTGTGCAGTATCATCCGGAAGCCTCTCCCGGTCCGCATGACGCCTCATACCTTTTCGACCGGTTTATTAAATTGATCGAGAAGAAAGCGACAGCCGCGGCAGCCGTCTAACAATCGTCACTGAGAATCCGGATTCAAGGGAACCGAATTCATGCCCAAACGCACAGACATAAAGAAAATATTGCTCATCGGCTCCGGGCCGATAATCATAAGCCAGGCGTGCGAGTTCGACTACTCCGGGACACAAGCCTGCAAGGCGCTGCGTGAAGACGGCTATGAAATAGTGCTGCTGAACAGCAATCCGGCCACCATCATGACCGACCCTGAGATGGCGCAGTACACCTATATAGAGCCGATAACCCCCGAGGTGGTCGCAAAGATCATAAGGCGCGAGCGCCCTGACGCTCTGCTTCCCACGATTGGAGGCCAAACGGCCCTCAACGTGGCTGTAAAAGTCGCCGAAATGGGCATTCTTGAAGAATTCGGCGTGGAGATGATAGGCGCCAAGGCCTCGGTTATCAAAAAGGCGGAGGACCGCCAGCTTTTCCGGGACGCCATGGCGAACATCAATCTGAGGGTGCCCGAGAGCCTTATCGTGAACAATCTTGCAGACGCAGAAGGCTTTGCCCAGAAAATAGGCTATCCGTTGATCGTGCGGCCTTCGTTCACCCTGGGCGGGACCGGAGGCGGGGTAGCCTACAACCGGGAAGAGCTTCTCGATCAGACCCAGATGGGTTTGGATGCGAGCATGATCCGTTCGGTAATGCTCGAGGAATCCGTTCTCGGATGGAAGGAATTCGAACTCGAGGTGATGCGCGACTACATGGACAATGTGGTCATCATCTGCTCGATCGAAAATATGGACGCGATGGGAGTGCATACGGGAGATTCTATCACGGTCGCTCCAGCCCAGACCCTCACCGACCGCGAATACCAGATGATGCGCGACGCGTCCGTCGCCATTCTGCGGGAGATAGGAGTAGAAACCGGCGGCTCCAACGTCCAGTTTGCGATCAACCCCAAAAACGGCGACATGGTCGTAATCGAGATGAATCCCCGCGTTTCGCGCTCCTCCGCGCTCGCTTCCAAGGCCACCGGGTTCCCTATCGCCAAGATCGCCGCCAAGCTCGCCGTGGGCTATTCGCTCGATGAGATCGCAAACGACATCACGCGGGAAACCAAAGCTTCCTTTGAACCGACCATAGATTATTGCGTGGTGAAGGTCCCACGATTCACCTTTGAAAAATTCCCCCGCACAGACGACATACTATCCACTTCGATGAAGTCGGTTGGGGAAACAATGGCCATCGGGCGCACATTCAAAGAAGCGATTCAGAAGGCTATCCGCTCGCTTGAAATCGGCCGCTTCGGATTTTGCGATCCCCCCGCCGACGTAGATTCCGAGTACATCGAACAGTTGAAGCTAAGCCTGTCGAAGCCGAATTCTCAAAGGCTCTTTCAAATCGGCGAAGCCCTGAAGCTGGGTATGTCGATAGAGGAGATTTACAGGCTCACCTTTATCGACCCATGGTTCTTGAAGCACATCATGGAAATTATCGAAGTGGAGAAGGCGATCGCCCAATCCGCCTCCGGATCGTCTTTTCTCGAAAATGCCGAACAGCTTCGAGCCGCAAAGGCCTGGGGATTTTCCGACCGGCGGCTTGCGCAGCTTACTGGCGCAGACGAGGAAACCGTCCGCCAGAAGCGCCTCGGGCACGGCATCAGGCCGGTCTACAAACTGGTCGACACATGCGCCGCTGAGTTTGAAGCCTACACCCCCTATTACTACTCGACCTACGAGACTGAAGATGAAGCAAGACCTTCGAGCAGACCCAAAGTGGTGATCCTCGGGGGAGGGCCCAACAGGATAGGTCAGGGCATCGAGTTTGACTACTGCTGCGTTCACGCCTCGTTTTCACTCCGGGAAGAAAACTACGAATCCATAATGGTTAACTCGAACCCGGAGACTGTGTCGACCGACTACGATACATCCGACAAACTTTATTTCGAGCCGCTGACCCGCGAGGATGTTCTCCACATTCTGGAGAGTGAAAAACCCGAGGGCCTTATCGTGCAGTTTGGGGGCCAGACCCCTCTGAACCTGGCGGTCCCGCTCGAAAAAGCCGGCGCCCAAATTCTTGGCACATCCCCTGACGCAATCGACAGGGCCGAGGATCGAAAGCGGTTCCAGCAGCTTCTTCACAAACTCTGTCTAAAGCAACCGCAAAACGCAACCGCGTTCACTATCAAGGAAGCTTTCGAGGCTGCCGATGAGATAGGTTTTCCGGTGGTTGTCCGCCCCTCTTATGTGCTCGGCGGACGGGCCATGGAAATAGTATATGATAAAAGCCGGCTCGAAGGGTTCATGCAAACCGCCGTGCTTGTTTCCCCAGGCCATCCGATTCTCATTGACAAATTCCTCGAGGACGCAATCGAGATCGATGTCGACGCGATCAGCGACGGCCGGGTCACGGTTATCGGCGGCATAATGGAGCACATCGAACAGGCGGGGATTCATTCCGGGGACTCTGCGTGCGTGCTTCCGCCCATGAGCATCTCGAAGCAGATGCAGGAGGAGATCAGAAGACAGACAAGGCTTCTGGCCGCAGAGCTTGGCGTAATAGGCCTCATGAATATCCAGTTTGCAATCCAGAATGGTGAGGTTTTCATTCTCGAGGTTAATCCGAGGGCATCCCGGACGGTGCCCTTCGTCAGCAAGGCGATCGGGCGTCCGCTGGCCAAGCTCGCCACCAAGGTCATGCTGGGCAAAAGCCTGAAGCAACTTGGTTTTGAAAGGGAGATCGAGCCGCTGCACATATCGGTGAAAGAGGCCGTCTTCCCGTTTTCGCGCTTTCCGAAAGTGGACACCCTGCTTGGACCCGAAATGAAGTCAACCGGAGAGGTCATGGGAATCGGGGACAACTTCGGGATCGCCTTCGCAAAAGCCCAGGCCGCAG
>PLSV01000250.1:214-3262 GCA_003165235.1 Syntrophobacteraceae bacterium | reverse complement strand
GTGAATCCTGTGAATCCTGTGAATCCTGTGAATCCTGTCTGAATTCTTCTTACGCGTCAAAAAATGCGTCTCCCCGGTGAACACTTACAACGATTGCGATGCTGCGCGAGACACTCCGCGAGACGCTTGCTTTGGCCCTATGATTTTGTTATTGGATTGGCTGGCAGAAGAAAAGGTTTTTTTTGCGGCCCACAATTTCGACAAGAAGGACGCCATGAGACGGGGATGGTCTCTTTTGTTGATTTTATGCTCTCTTAGCATGGCCGCGTGCGCAGGCACGTCAACCCACGGCGAACGGAACGCTCCCATAGCCTCTGAACTCGATTATCTGGACAGGCAAAAAGTCGAGCTTCAAGCGTGCATGGGGCGTTTCGACGGAACGCAAATCGAGCGGCGCGAAAATAATGTATTCCTAACGATACGGTCCGACGCGCTCTTTGAAGCCGATTCGGACCGCATTCAACCCGCCACATGCCCGGAGATCGACATTGTGGCCGATGTGGTCAGGAAATACCCGGAAACCAGCATAGTAGTGGACGCTCATACAGACTGCATTCGCTCCGAAGAGGAAAACCTCGCGTTATCCGAATTGCAGGCGTGGACCATAAAAAAGGTCCTGGTCGATAGAGGCGTGCCGCCCCGCCGGGTTAAGGCCCGGGGCTGGGGGGAGTCGAAGCCCGTGGCCTCGAACGCAACTGAGGCGGGCAGGTATTTAAACCGGCGCGTCACGATAAAGCTTGCGCCCAATCAGTCCTGATTTCCCGCCCATACGAACAGCGCAACATTTTGCAAGCAACTGATGAACAAGGGGGGCTCCGTAATGCATTTTCCCCTTTTCAATGCCCTTTCTTCTTCATGGCCGGATTTTTAGCAAAAAGCCTCAAGGTCTTTTGCGAAGGCTGACTGTGTGCCGCGGCCCCGTCGGCCGGGCACTCCCCGGCGTTCAGGGTGTGGCGAGAAAACAGGAAGGACAGCACCAGTGTGATACACAGCCATCTCATCAGTGCGCTCACCGAAATAATCCTAGTCCACTCCCCAGAGCATTCTCCTCTATTTGGAGTCCCGCTTCTGCCAGGCCGCCATCCCACCCGAGTAGTTGCGCGCCGTGGGCAATCCGGCCAGTTGATGGACAAGCCATACGTAGCCCGAGCGTATACCGCCGTGGCAGTAATAGACGACCGGATGCGTGGTATCGACCCCGTTGCTCACGAGAAGCTCCTTAAGCTCCTGAGGGGCAAGGGGCCGCCGGTCCGCGCCGCTGAAGAATTTTTCCCAGCAGATGTGTACCGATCCCGGGATCCTCCCTTTNNGTCAACGGGAAGCCCTGGCCGCGCCATGCCTGGATACCTCCGGCGAGAAGGCGGATCGGACCCTTGTGCCCGAGCCACGACAGGACCCAGGCGTCCCATCCTTCGCCGCCCCAGCTTTTGTCGGCGTCGCCATAAACGATCAGAGGCGTATTCTCGTCGATTTCCAGAGCGCCGAGGGCGGCTGCGAACTCTCCGGGGGGAAAGAGTCGGTACTCTACGCCCTTTTCGTCTGTCCGGGTGTAATTCTCCCAGCAGAAGGAGTATGCCCCGGGAATATGGCCCGCCTCCCAATCCGGCTTCGGGCGTCCGTCCAGAATGACCCAGGACGATTGATCCGCTTTCAGAGCGGCCGCTTCTATGAGCCCCAGGTCGGGGCCAGGGGCCGCCGTGACGGGGATAGCCCCTCCCAAAACCGTGAGGAGAATGGCGAGGATAGTTGGCACAAGATATTTCTTCAGCATATTGGCTCCTTTCATGAGCATATTTGTCCCTTTCATATTATTTTCCGGCCCTGAGCACGCCCGCAAGCGTGCGGCTGATTTTCGACCGTCCCGCCACACGCTCGTGATAGGGCAGACCACATTCCATGCACTCTTTCAGAATGCGGTTAAGATGATCCTTCGGCACGTTAACACTACAACGTTAAGTACTTGACATTTTCTCACTTGCTGTTCTATATAGATATCGGGAGGGGATATCTATGGACAGCAAGGAATTACAGTCGTGTCGGAGAAGGCTCGAAGCATTCCTTGTGGAGCTTCTTGAGCCTGTAGGGCGCCTGGAGAGGCGCCGATGGGGTAATGCATACGTTCGCGGCTTACTTTTGGACGGCGAACGAAAGTCCATCGAGCCAATGGCTGCTCGGTTGCCGGACGGCAATGTCCAGGCACTGCAGCAGTTTGTCGGCCAAAGCCCCTGGGACCACCACCCTGTTCGAAAGAAGCTAGCCGAACGGATGATCGCAGAGATGGTCCCTGCGGTTGCCTGGATTGTTGATGATACTGGGTTTCCCAAACAGGGGAAACACTCTGTCGGAGTTGCCCGTCAGTACTCTGGCACCTTGGGCAAAACGGGAAACTGCCAGATTGCGGTCTCGCTCCATTTGGCTACAGCCGATGACTGCATGCCGGTCAATTTTGAGATCTATCTTCCGAAAACTTGGACAGATGATCCGTTGAGAATGATGGAGGCGGGTGTTCCGAGCGGATATTGCTTTAAGCCCAAATGGCAGATCGCCTTGGATCTGATCGATCAAGCGGTCTCCTGGGGCATCCCAAAGGGTGTTATGGTTTGTGACTGCGCCTACGGGAACGGTAACCCCTTTAGGCAGGGCCTCATCGATCGGGAGCTTTTCTACGTAGCCGAAATCGAAGCCAAGACCATTGTCTTCGATGAACCCCGGAAAACGAGGCGCCGAGTAGGCGTTCCGGCTCCCGATGACCAGGCGGACAAAGTGAATATTCTTACGGTGAAAGACTTTGCTCTCAAACTCCCTGCTTACAATTGGAAGACGATTAAATGGCGCCAAGGAACTAAGCATAGGCTCGTTTCTCGTTTTGCTGCCGTCCGAGTACTTCCAGCTCACCGACCGGCTCACGTCAAAAAGCGTCCCCCCAGACAGTGGTTGCTTATCGAATGGCCCCAAGGGGAGCCGGGACCGACGAAATATTGGTTTTCCAACCTGCTCCCGCAGGCAGGGCTTAGCCGGCTAGTTTTTTTTGCCAAGGTGAGATGGCGG
>PLSV01000250.1:0-188 GCA_003165235.1 Syntrophobacteraceae bacterium | reverse complement strand
CTCTTGCTTGAAACCTTACGCAATAAAAAAAACTTCTGGGTTGACCCTCCCGAAAGTGAGGCGGGAGATGCAGAGTCTGATAGCGTGTTGGTTGGGAACATGCCCGATCTGCCATAGAAAAATAAATTACGGCCATTTATCGCATTCTCCATAAATACTTAACGTTGTAGTGTTAAGTTAACGGCATT
>PLSV01000370.1 GCA_003165235.1 Syntrophobacteraceae bacterium | reverse complement strand
AAACAAGAGGCCGAAGACAAACGCCTTGACCAACTTCAAATGTTCTAAGTTCGCCACCTTTTAGGTGGCCATTGGTTTACAACCGCTTTGAGCGGTCCATGATTTTCCAGGCCTCCGGCTTGGCCGGAGGTATCTGACTTCTTCAATTCGTTTTCAGCGCTTTTCTAATGGTATTGGCGAAGTTTGCGGCCGTATAAGGTTTTATGACGAACTGGCTGATACCTATTTCGCGCGCCTGTGTTTCATTGATGAGCTCACTGTACCCGGTGCACAGGATGATCGGCATGCCGCGCCGGATGGCGAGAAGTTCCCCGGCGAGCTGTTCGCCCCTTAGACTTGGCATGGTCATGTCTGTGATGACAAGATCGAACCCGAGAGGATCGGCGCGGAAGGTCTCCAGTGCTTCGAGGCTGTTGGTCTTTGTAACGACCTTGTAGCCAAGAGACTCCAGCATTTCCATCCCCATCTCAACCAGAGTTTCCTCATCGTCAACAAAAAGTATTCGCTCGGAGCCTGTGGGAAGAGCTTTTCCTGTTGCCGCCTGCGCCGGGACCTTTTGCTCCATCTTCGGGAAAAACACGTTGAAGGTGGTCCCCTTACCCGGCTCGCTATGCACCGTAATCGCCCCGCCATACGTCCTGACGATCCCCTGGACCACCGAAAGCCCGAGTCCCGTTCCTTCGCCGACCCCCTTAGTAGTGAAGTAGGGATCAAAGATTCTTTCGATGACCGCCGAGTCCATGCCATGGCCTGTATCGCCTACCGTAAGACAGACGTAATGTCCAGGCTCCAGGTCCTGGTGCGCGGAGGCAAAGATGTCATCAACAGCCGTATCGGACAATGCGATGCTCAAAACGCCGCTTTTGGCGCGCATGGCATGCGCGGCATTGGTGCAAAGATTCATCAGCACCTGGTGCATCTCTGTTGGATCGGCAAAAACCACGCCATTTTCCGGACTCATTGAAATCTGCTGGCGAATTTCGATGGTTGCTGGCAAAGAAGGACGCAACAGCTTGAGCGCTTCTTTCACAATGGAGACGATGCTCACAGGTTGACGCTCCTGCTCCGTCTGGCGGCTGAAGGCAAGAATTTGCTTAACCAGGTCCGTTGCACGAGCGCTCGCTTTGAGCACCTGATCCAGATTGCGGTGCACCGGGTTTGCCTGTGCAAGCGTGAATCTGGCTATTTCCGCGTGGCCGACTATGGCCGTCAGAATGTTGTTGAAGTCATGGGCGATCCCTCCGGCCAGGGTTCCGATTGCTTCCATTTTCTGCGCCTGGCGAAGGTCTTTTTCAAGCTTCACCTGGCGGGTGATGTCCCGCAAGATGCCAACATAGTTGATGATGGCGCCGGAGTCGTTCCGGATTGGGGATACGGTGGCCTCGGCTTTGTATAGTGTGGCGTCTCTTCTCTGCTGCATGATCCTTCCTGACCAGACTTCGCCACTGGAGATTGTTTCCCGAATATTTTTGAAGAAAACTACGCCATGTTTGTCGCTGCTGAAAAAACGCCCATGCCGGCCGATGACCTCATCTCCGCCATAACCGCTCAGACGCTCGAAAGCCGGATTGACGTAATGCATGATGTAATTTTCATCCATTATGAATATTGCCTCCGAGGCTTGTTCGATGACTGTAACCAGGAGCATGCGCTCTTCTTCTGCCCGCTTGCGCTCGGTGATATCACGAAATATCCCTTCGCTTCCGAGGATGTTTCCTTTATCGTCCCTGCGAAATGTGCTTGTGACCGAAACAGCCAACGGCGAACCGTCTTTTTTCTTAATGGTCATCTCATAGTCTCTGACCACACCGCCTTCCCGCAAGGCGAGCAGCATTTTTTCACGCTCCTCCCGATACATCCAAAAGCTGTCCACATTCTTGCCCAGCACCTCGTCAAGCGAGTCGTATCCCAGGAGGCCTACCGCCGATGGACTGAGCATGGTAAAGACGCCGTGCTCATCGGTCCGGTAGAAGACGTCCCGCATATTCTCGATCACGCTACGGTAGCGCGCTTCGCTCTCCCGCAACGCTATCTCCGCCCGCTTGCGCTCCGTGATGTCTTCGTAAGTTCCCAGGACCCCGCTAACCTTGCCGTTCTGGTCAAACATGGGCGCCTTGCTGGCTATAAGCCAGGCCAAGCTTCCATCCGGCTTGATCAGCGGCTCTTCGTAGTTGAGCCTGGCCCTGCCTGTTTGCATCACCTCCAGATCGAACGCACGGTAGAGATCGGCGTTTTCCACCGATAATGGATTGACCTCATAGGTGGACTTGCCAACCAACTCTCCCGGATCCCTGTAACCCCGCTCCAGGGCGAACGCCTTATTGCAGCCAAGGAAGACCGAGTCTCGATCTTTCCAAAAAACCCGTTGCGGGATGTTGTCAAGGACCGATTGGAGCATCTGGCGGGAATTGAACAGCTCGTCCCTCGCCCGCTTGAGTTCGGTGATATCATTTCCAACGCAAAGGACTTCCACAATCCGCCCGTCTGCATCACGAACCGGCTTGTTGGTCCAGGCGATCCAGACCCTCTCGCCGTTGCGGCGCATGTTTTCGTTGACATTTGCTGCGTAGCGGCCAGGGTCACGTCCGATGTCTTCGATCATCCTTTTGAGGTCCCGGCCGGTCATAGATTCCAATAGAGGGACAATTGTTCCCACTACATTCTTTCCGAGTATCTCCTCTTCGCTGTAGCCGAAAAAGCGCTGCGCGAACTCGTTGAAAAAAGTTACGTTGCCCGTCTTGTCGCGCCGCAGGATGATGCTGTTGGCATTTTCAACCAGCTCGCGGTATTTTCCCTCGCTGCGCCTTAATGCTTCTTCAGCCTCTTTTCGTTCGGTAACATCGCGAATGGATTCGATGGCGCCCGTTCGCCTGCCCTGGGCGTCAAACAGCGGCGCTGATGCGACGAACACATAAGCCCCTTTGCCTGCGTACACACAGGGGACGTATGTTTCGGCAGTCAAAACATCGCCTTTCCTCTTTATGGCCCTATACCTGGATTCAAGGTCCCTGTCGCCTTTATCGAGCAGGTCCGAAAGAAGGGGCCGCCTCTCGCCATAGAATGGAACTGCATAGGCATAATCCCCTTGACCGATCATATCCTGCTTGGGCGTCCCGGTCATCTCTTCGACAGCGCGATTCCACGCCAGCACCTTACCGTCATTATCGATTACAATTGTCGGATCGGGGAGAAATTCAATAATATCGTTGAGCCGCTGGTTTACCGCAGCCAATGCCTCGACGGACTCTTTGATCTCACGGGTGCGCTCTTCGACGCGCAGTTCCAGCTCGCCAAGCACTGTTTTCAGTTCAGCCTCAGCCTGCCGGCGTTCGGAAATCTCGTGGATCAGCCGCCGATTGATCGTTTCAATCTTCATGTTCTGACGGCACGCTCGTCGTGCTGCCACGGGATCTTTCGCTTCAAGGTGTTTCGGAAAGCGCGCTCCTCAAGGCCATACTTCCCATTACCGACGTGATGGGCACGGGACACCATGCGGCGGTTTCCGCAGGGGTCGCCCAGGGAGCAACCGTCGCAGTGGTTGGCGATGGCGCGGTCGGGTTGTGCGGAGTACTGGCGGCAAAAAGACTCGGCGCCGCGCGCATTATTATGCTGGGACATCAGAGAAGACGTCTGGAGCTGGCCGAAAGTTTCGGGGCTACCGATATCATTGCGAGCAGAGGCGAGGACGCCATTTCTCAAGCGATAAAGATGACCGGGGGAGGCGCCGATTCAGTGCTTGAGTGTGTCGGAACCAGCGATGCGCTAAACACTGCGATCGGGATCTGCCGTCCCGGCTGCACGGTCGGCTATGTTGGCGTGCCGCATTACGGGGATGTCATCATCAACTTCGAGAGGATGTTTCGCCAGAACATCAATATCAATGGGGGAGTAGCCCCTGTGCGGGCTTACATCCCCGCACTGCTCGCAGACGTTTTGGCCGGTCGGCTCGATCCCTCGCCGGTCCTGGATTTGACGCTCAGCCTGGATGAGGCGCCCGAAGGCTACAAGGCAATGGATACCAGGAAGGCGATCAAGGTGATGCTGGTAGTTTAGGGATTGGAGGACATATCTTTTTGAATCCCGGCGTATCCGCCATTTCCAGATCGAGCGCCACTTGGCGCTACCCGGAGAAATGGAAAAGCCTCAACATCTCAAGCCTCTGGAGCGTAGCGCAATGAAATCTTTGCAAGGATTGGTTCCGGTCGAGCTGATCGGCGACCGCCCTGTGCATTGGCTCAATGCTCTCGGACTTCTGGCAAAGCAAAAAGAAGTCCACGGAGCAGGAAAGTCCAAGAAGCGCTATCTCTTCGGGCGGATAATTCTCGGAAATAGCCGCCATGTCCAGGTCGTCGGCGAACAGGACGCCTCCGAAGTCGAGGCGTTCTCTCAACCACCTGTGGTTGATTTCATGTGAAAGGGTCGCCGGATGCAGGTTATCCACCGCCGGATAGACCGCGTGCGAAGTCATCATACAGTTTACCCCGGCCTTAATGGCGGACCGAAATGGGATAAGATGCGAGTGGAAATCGTCCCTTTTATCATTGGCGATGACAGGAACAAAATGGTGGGGGTCCAATTCTGCGCGTCCAAGTCCGGGAAAATGCTTTGCGGTAGCTGAAACTCCGTTTGCCTGGAGCGTTTCGATCCAGATGGTTCCCATATCCGATACTGTCGCCGGTATAGAACCAAATGAGCGGGTTTCCATAAAGTGTTCTTTCCCCTCGGCAACTATGTCGAGAACGGGAGCGAAGTTTATCTGGATTCCAATCTCCCTGAGGTCGGCCGCGCAGACTGCGGCCCATTCGGCAACGGCCTCCCGCCCTTGTTCTGCAAGTGACCTTGCCGAAGGAATCGAGTGGAAGTGGGGGGCAAGCCTCTGGACGCTCCCACCCTCCTGATCGATGGCAAAGAAAAGAGGGCGTTTGAGTTCGTCCATAGCAAGCGCCTGCGCGCTCGAAACAAGGGTCTTGAGTTGCTCGCGGCCTTCAATATTTCTTTTGAAAAGGACGATCCCGCCCGGGCGGTATTCCCTGATGAGGTATTTTAGCTCCTCTTCGAGGCTTGCTCCTTTGAAGCCGATAAAAAGATGAATCCCGGGTTCACTCATATTCTACCCCATATGCCTGAGCGCCTCGGCTATTCGAACGCGGCTGGCGCTCCAGATCGGCAGCAGCGACGACACTATTCCGATCCCGAAGCTGATAAGAGCGCAAAAAGAAAGCGTCTTCCAAAAGTGTATCTGGAAAACAGGCAGGAGCGATCCCGTGCTGCTGGAAAAAACGCTTGACGCAGGGTAGGAAAGCGCCATTCCGAGCGCCGCGCCAAGCATGGAAATAAACACCGATTCCCCGGCAATCAGGAACCACAGATGTTTGCTCCCGAAGCCCATGGTCTTCAGGATCGCATACTCCGGGGTGCGCTCGCGCGAAGTCATCGCCATGGTATTTACAAGCACAATGAGGATAACCCCTATAACCACATATGAAACGATCCGCACAGCTATTACGATCGCCTCCGTCATGGAGAGGAACCCAGCCTGGAACGCCTTTTCGGTCTCGGTCAGGGTCTCCGCCGAGGAGTTCTTGAAAAGATTGTCCACCGATTCCGAGATTTGCCCGGCATCTGCTGGATTTCGTACCTGAATCACATACCAGCCCACCTGCCCTGCCCTCGCCGGCATCTTTTTCTTCACCGTTTCGTCAAGATAATCCCAACGAAAGAAAAACAGGGTCTCGTCAGTTGATTTCGTCGCGCCACTGTATGCTCCACGCAGCACGAAACGCCATTCGCCGGGGTATATGTTTCCAGTGAGAGTAATCGTATCTCCCAGTTTCCATCCATATTGCTCTACGATTTTTCGCCCCGCGATGCACGCGTTTCGCTGCTTCCAGAACGCTGTGAGTTCGCCTTTAGAGACACGGAATTCCGAGAAGACGTCGAAATAATTCTCGGGTCCCACAGCCATTCTAGGGAAAAAATGCCGCTCGTCAATATAAACCCCGCCGAACCAGTTGGCGTATACGACCTGGTCAACTCCGGGGACCATTTGTATCCTGGACTGGTAGTTCAGGGGGAGCGGGAAAATTAGAGAAACGGAATTGCGGGATATCAGCCGGTTTGGCGAGGCGGAGTTCACACCTATATACCAGGCCTCAACAATCGTATCGAGCAGGCAGAAAGCAAGGATCGCCACCGCCATCCCGAAAATGGTGAGAGTGGTTCGCAGTCTTTGCCTGAATGTATTTCGTATGACGAGTTTAAGAAACTGCATATAAACCTGATAAACCAGGCCTCCCGCGAACGTCCAACCCGCCGGATAGACCTGTCGCGCGGTCGGCCTGCCCGCTATGCGCTCGCACGACGCAGAGTGGTTACTTTTTTTCGGTAGGGTACTATAAAAGTCTATCAGACGAGGTCTTATCTATTTCATATTCCGGACTCGGATCTCGGTTTCCGACTGACCCTTCAGAAGTTCCCTGAGCTCGGAAATGTCCGTATCGCCGTAACGGTACGGATAAAAAATCTTGGGCTTTATCACTTTCACCGCGTCGGCCGCCATCTCCACCGTCATCGCATCCGGAAGCGCGACCGGAAGAAATGCGATGTCGATATCGCTCAACTCGTTCATCTCAGGTATTTTCTCCGTGTCGCCCGCAATGTAGACACGCGTGTCCCCGAATGTAATTATGTAGCCGTTTCCCATCCCTTTAAGGTGATAGGGAAAACCGGAGGCGCGCTTGTGTACGATATTATATGCGGGGACACCCTCGATCCTGAGGCCCAGGACTATTTTAACGTCCTCGTTCTTCATTACCATGCCCTCTGCATATTTGGCGGCGCAGATTTCGGTCACTACAACCAGCGTGTTCTCACCGCTAAGCTCCTCGATGGCCTTCAGGTCAAAATGATCGCTGTGTTCGTGGGTGAAAAGGATGATGTCGGCCTTGGGCATTTCGGAAAAATCGGCCACTGCCGTGCAGGGATCTATATAGATGTGCCTGCCGCGGAAATCCATTTTAAGAGATGCGTGTCCTAGAAAAGTGATCTGGAGCAGCCCATCGGAGGTCCTGATGCTATCAGTCTCGAACCGGCCCGGCGACGCTGCGGCTGTAAAGGGCAACAGGAAAATGCATGCCTGTAATATCAAAAATTTCAATATCCTGCTCATTAAGGCTCCTGAAAACATTAGGCGCCTATCCGGGCAAAGCCCTGAACGCTTCGCTGCGCCGAAGAGACACCGCTTTTTCCGAGGATAACCCGATACGCTTTGCATCACAACGAAAATCCAAGACGCCCGGTAAGGGAAACTTTTCTCTTGCCGCGACTCTCAAGTTGTGGAACCCTGTTTCATGTTTAACTAAAAGTCAGATTGACTGCAGGCCATAATGCGGAGGCCCGCTTCGGGGGAGATAGTGAATGGATCAATTCTTATATTTGGGCCTCATGGGGATCATAGCCGCCTTTGTAGCCGCAGGCTTAATATTCGCCAGACTGAAATCGAAGACGAAGGTGAAGAGACTGCCGGAATTCTGCATGGGCGCAATAAGGGTGACCGACCGGCAGGGCCGGGACATGCTGATCATCCGAAAAGAGGATGGCAGCTTCGAGATGCTTGAAGAACAAAAGATTCGAAACCAGTGCGTGCAGTAGGACGCAGGTGGTGGTCCTGCGCCAAGGTGCCAAGGGTGTCAAAAGCCTGTCGAAATGGCGCGAGGAACTCCAAGAATTTGGTCATATTTCCCTTGGGGTTTTCCCGTTGACAATAGTGTGGCTGTCCTTAGATTTGTTATCGTTGGGAGAGTGTTTATTCTACGTTAATCATTATTCGATCATGAGGCAGGAGGATGCCATGAACTGCCCGCGACATATCAGGGAAAAGGCCGATCCGGAAGCTCCCATGAAGGCGAAAGAGCGCGAGGAACTCGAAGAGTTGGAAGAGTTGCTGGCCGGCCCCGAAGAAGATTACATCTCTTGACGCGTTGGATCGCTTGCCTCACTTCCGGTTCTCGGGGCGGGTAAGACACATGCCCCGAGAACCGGATTTCGTTCAGGGCCAGGGATTGATATATAGGAATAGCCCGCGAGATGCAGCATGGTTAAACGATCCCGGAATTTTTCAGGTCCTCAATCTTTGCCGCCGAGTAACCGAGTTCTTCCAGAATCGGGCCGGTGTGTTCTCCGAGTTCGGGGGCATGGGATGTGAGAGAACCCGGCGTGAGGGAAAACTTAGGCGCTATCCCGAGTTGCTTATAGGCGCCCCAGGATTCGTGGACCAGGTCAACCACCATTGCGCGGCCCTTCATCAGCTCGCTCTCCATCACCTCATCGAGATTCAGCACCGGTTCGCAGCAGCAGTTCGCGTCCTTGAAATGCTCGACCCATTCGGCCATGCTTTTTTGCCGGAAAAATTCCGAGACGCTCTCAGTCAGCTCCTTCTGATGCGCTCCGGGCTCGAAATAGAGGGGAGTATCCCACTGCGGTCGCCCGGCGGTTTGGCAAAAAGACTGCCAAAATTGGGGCTCAAGCGCGCCCAGGCTCATGTACCGCCCGTCCAGGGTCTGATAGATGTTGTAGCAGGCCAGCCCGTGATTCAGCAGGTCATCTCCAGGCTCGGGAACTTTGCCGTCCGCAATGAATTTTCCCAACCGCAGGCAGTTCCAGGCGAACGACCCATCGGCCATCGAAATATCGACGAACTGACCTCTGCCCAGCCGCTCACGCGCAAAAAGAGCGGCCATAACCGCAAAAGCAGCAAGAAGACCTCCGCCGCCCACATCCGCTATCTGGACACCGGCCATTGTCGGCGAGTCTTTGCCGCTGTAGGAAAGGACCCCGCTCAAGCCCAGGTAATTGACATCGTGGCCAGTTTTGTTCACCAGGACTCCGTCGGCGCCGTAGCCGCTTATTGCGCAATAAACCAGGCGCGGGTTTATCTGCTCGAGGCTTTTGTAGCCAAGTCCCAGTTTTGCCATCACCCCGGGGCGAAAACCTTCCAGAACCACATCGGCGCCCGCGGCCAGCTTCTCGAATATCACTTTTGCTTCGGGGTGTTTGAGGTTAAGAGTGAGCGAGCGTTTATTGCGGTTGAGCACAACGTGAAATCCGCTGTTTAGTCCGATTTTAGGTGGCCACCACCGAATGTAGTCGCCCATCTTGGGGTCTTCCACCTTGATCACATCCGCACCCAGATCCGCCATGAGCATGGAACAGAAAGGTCCAGGCAAAAGCCGCGAGAGGTCCAACACTTTTAGTCCCGACAGAGCGCCCTGCATAAACCCTCCTGAATTTGGAATTTAAGGATTTGGGAATTTGGGGATTTTTAATCCCTCAATTCATCAATGCGTCTCAAAGTAAGAGACAATCGAACCCACAAGCCCCCGGATTGTGTATTCAGAGGGCATAATAGAGGTTTTGAGTCCGAACTTTGCTGCTGTTTCAGCCGTTACCGGACCTATACAGGCAACTGCCATCCGGTCCCTGCAGTGCTGGAGATCCTCGTTTGCGATCAAGGCAAAGAAGTTCGAAACGGTGGAAGAAGATGTGAATGTGAGGCAGTCTATCTCGCAATTGGTCAAAAGCGCCCGGATTTTATGGGCGTCCTGCTCAGGGAGAACGGTTTGGTAGGCCGGGACGATGTCAACCTGCGCGCCACGTTCCCTTAGTTTTTCGGGTAAAACTTCGCGCGCAGCCAGGGCGCGCGGCATGAGAAAGCGTTTTGCGCGCACGTTATGTTCGCTCAGGGAGTCAAGTATGGCTTCCGCGCGGTATTCTGATGGAACCAGGTCCGGGCGCAACGCGACCGATTCGAGAGCTTCGGCGGTCTTGGGTCCTATTGCGGCGAGGCGAACGCCCTTGAGGTCTCGAGCGTCCCTGCCGGCCGCAAGCAGCCTCTCCATAAAGAACCTTACGCCGTTTACGCTTGTGAAGATAGTCCAGTCGTATTGCGAAAGATTTCGTATCGCGCCGTCCAGTGGGTCCCACGAGGGTGGAGGAGCTATGGCGATGGTCGGAAACTCGATGCATTTGGCCCCAAGCTCTTCCAATTCCGCCCTGAAACCGCTGGCCTGCTCCCTTGCCCGTGTAATCACGATCTTTCGGCCGAACAGCGGCCGGCGCTCGAACCAGTTCAACTCGTCGCGGCACTTGACGACTTCTCCGACAATAATGATTGCAGGCGGCTGCAAATTTGCTTCTTTGACCTTGTCCACGATATCGCAAAGCGTGCCGGTGACTGTTTGCTGCATCGGAGTGGCGCCCCAGCGAATCAGGGCCACAGGTGAGTCGGCCGGCCTGCCGTATTGGACGAGATTTCGGCAGATTTCAGGCAGGTTCTTGACGCCCATGAAAAAAACCAGCGTTCCCGCTCCGGTCGATATCTTGTCCCATGCAATTTTGGATTTGCCCTCGTCTTTGTCCGCTCTCTCATGCCCCGTAATGAAGGCGATAGTCGCCGTAAAATCCCGGTGTGAAAGCGGTATGCCCGCATAGGCCGGAACTGCGGAGGCAGCGGAAATCCCGGGTACGACTTCGAAGGTGATGCCGTTTTTGACCAGCGCCTGCGCCTCCTCGCCGCCTCGGCCGAAAATGAAAGGATCCCCTCCTTTGAGCCGCACGACCACATTTTCGCGTCCCTTTTCGACCAGCAGGGCGTTTATTGCCTCCTGGCCAAGGGTATGACTGCCGCCTTTCTTACCGACATAGATGCGCTCGGCGCCGGGCGGAGCAAAGTTGAGCAGTTCCTCATTGGCCAGGTAATCGAAAATGACCACTTCGGCCTTCTCGAGGACTTCCTTGCCTCTGATCGTAAGAAGACCGGGGTCCCCCGGTCCGGCGCCCACGAGATAGACTTTTCCTTTTCTCACTGCATTCTCTTTCTGTACAACTGGGCGCAGGAAGCGCTTCGCAAAGCAGGGGGAATTTAGGTCCTATTTGGCATATACGACCTATTGCATACCTGGATCATACCTCGCCCGGTTGGGCGGCAGCCGACCTGTAAACCTCATCGAGAATTTTCTTTGCGCCGAGATCGAGCAATTCCACGGCGACTCTTTTCCCGAGCGCGGTTGCGTCTTGCAGGGGCGCAGTGCGTGCGGCCCGGAACAGTTGCATGCCGTCGAGGGATGCGACAAGGGCCGAGAGTTCGATAATTTTTCCGGCAATGCGCGCATGGCCGCCAATGGGCACCTGGCAGCCGCCTTGGAGTTCCTCTAACAGGCTGCGTTCTGCTCGAACGGCGACAGCGGTTTCGGGGTGGTTCAGAGGCGCAAGGAAATGGCGCATTCTGCGGTCTGCGGACCTCGCCTCGATTCCCAGTGCACCCTGTCCTATGGCTGGTATGAATTCCACCGGGTCCATATACATCGTAACCCTGTCCTGCCAGCCCATCCGCTTGAGACCGGCCGCAGCAAGCAGGATTGCGTCGAATCCTCCCTCATCGAGCTTTCGGAGGCGCGTATCCAGGTTCCCGCGAAGACTGCGGACTGCAAAATCGGGGCGCATGGCCCGTATCTGCGCCCCCCGGCGGAGGCTGCTGGTGCCGATAACGGCTCCATGACACAGATCGCCGATTGTCTTGCCTTTTCTGATAATCAGGGCGTCGCGCGGGTCCTCACGCTCAGGAATGGCGACTATCTCGAGGCCGGCGGGCAAAACGGCGGGAACGTCTTTCATGCTGTGGACCGCCATGTCAGCAGATCCGTCCGCCAGGGCATCCTCTATTTCCTTGACGAAAAGCCCCTTGCCGCCAACATTCGCCAAAGGAACGTCGGTAATTTTGTCACCGGTTGTCTTTATGATTTGAAGTTCAAACCGGATTCGAGGCCAGAGATTCTCGAGGGCCGCTTTTATGATCCCGCTCTGTTGAAGAGCCAGCATACTGCCGCGGGTCGCAATCCGGATCGGTTCCTCTGTCAAAAATGTTTCCTCTTTTTCAACCTTTAATGACAGGTGCTGCAGCTTCCGGCTGAGCATCCCGAACAGCCGGATGTCGCGGCGCCAACGCGGCTGCTCGCCGCCCCCTTGTCCCCGCCGCTCTTGAAGCCGCAAACGGACATTTTCTTATGGACATCAGAAGATTCGCACTTCGGGCACCTTACCGCCTCATCACTCCTGAAAACTAGTCTTTCGAAACACTCACAACATTTGCAGCACTCGTATTCGTATATCGGCATCGTGACCCTCCATAGAAGCCGTCAGTTTATAAAAGAGAGATAAGCATAACATCTCAGCGGGCAACCTCCAACTCAATAAGATCGCCGTCATGGACAGCCTTGAACGCGCGCGCGTCCCCAGTCAGCTTTCCGATCACGTTGACGGCGCTCGCAGGGCGAATTTCATCTCCCCTGCTGAGCGGAGTCGGACCGAAGAAAATGCAGAAAGCCCGGCCCGAGGGCCAGTATCCGAGTTCGCCTGCCTGGACTACTTCAGCGGCCGTGGAGTCGAGCTTCCGGTCGACCGGGATCTGGAAGTAGATTTCGTCTCCCCATGTGTTGGCCCTGGCGGACAACGGAAGTGCGGTGAAAAGCGCCGAGGCTGTAGGTGAATCGTTCAGCTCCGCGCTCATTTCGGTCGCCCCGAACCGGATAAGAATCTTACGGCTCATAAGTTCTCCTTGCTCCTAAGCCCCTCCAGGACCGCCGCCATCAATAGCGGAAACATTATTTCATGGTGGCCCGTAAGATTTATGCCTACGCCGCCATCCATGGTGGGTCTTTGCACTACATTGGTAAGAGGCCTGTAGCACCGTAGGAAATCCATGTTTATGGCGGTGAGGCCATCGAGCGGGAAGCCCATATTTCTGGCCACGCTGACCGCCTTGAGAAAGACCTCCGGGATTATCACGGCTGAGCCCAGGTTTATGAAAACCCCGTGCTGCAGGGTTGAAACAAGCCCGCAAAACAGGCGGAAGTCAAACTGGCTCAGCGCTCCCATTGCGGCGCCGTCCATTTCCGGATGCATGTGTATGATGTCGGTCCCGATCGCCACGTGGACGGTTACGGGCAGATTACATCTGGCGGCGGCGGCCAGGAGGCTGGCGTCAGCATAGGGCGTTTTTCCCATGAGCAGGGCCTCGCCAACCGCTTTCCCAAGGCCTTCCCTACGTTCGCAATATGCCTTCGAAACAGCCCGGTGGATGAATTCAGCCGTTTCACGCGCCATTCCGAATTCGCCGCTCCCAAGATGGGCCGCAACGTCTTCCGAGGTTTTCCCGGCCAAAGCGATTTCCACATCATGAATGATTCCGGCGCCGTTCATGGCGATCCCAGAAAGAAGGCCCTGCTCGATTGCATAAACGATTACGGGATTGAGTCCGACTTTTATGGGATGCGCCCCCATTCCCAGGATGACGGTTTTTTCGTTTCTGACTGCTTCGGATATGGCGTAGGCTGCCTTTCGGAGATCTTCAGCCGCCAGTATGGAGGGTAGAGAATCCATAAACTGCCGAAACGAACTTCGATGCGGCGCCGGACGTGCAAAATCAGCAACAGATACCTTGCTTTGCCGATCCTGGAGGCTGGTCATTCTGAGCCCGCCTAGCTCGATGGGCTTCCAACCGGATTTGCGCGCTCCCATTTGCATTCACCTGTTATGAGTGAGACTCCAACACTTCATTCACTCACCCGCTCGATTGTCGCCCCCACGGCCGAAAGTTTCTTCTCGATTGCCTCGTAGCCGCGGTCCAGATGATAAATCCTGGTGATTTCACTAACCCCTTCGGCCGCCAGTGCGCTAAGGACAAGCGAGGCCGAGGCCCGGAGGTCCGTCGCCATAACAGGCGCGCCGGAGAGTTTTTTGACCCCGCGCACGATAGCGGTCCTGCCGTCCAGATCGATATCGGCGCCCATGCGCTGCAATTCGAGCACATGCATGAACCGGTTTTCGAATATGCGCTCCTTTATCATGCTGACACCGCTTCCAAGGGCCATGAGCGCCATGAACTGGGCCTGCATGTCAGTCGGAAAGCCCGGAAAGGGCTGCGTTTCCATGTTGACGCTGCGTATCTTGCCTTTGCGGCGGACCTCGATAAAGTCTCCATTGCTCTCGATCGAAAGCCCGGCATCGATCAGTTTTTGAATTATCGCCTGGAGATGGTCCGGCCTGCACCTCATGAGCTTCAGTGCGCCTCCCGTCATTCCGGCGGCCACCAGGTATGTGCCGGCTTCGATCCTGTCGGGAATTACCTCGCAACCCGACGGGCTAAGTTCGCGAACTCCTGTGACGGTTATTTCATCTGTGCCGGCGCCTTCGATCTGTGCTCCCATCAGGTTCAGATACTCTGCAAGCGCCACTACTTCCGGCTCGCGCGCCGAGTTTTTCAAGACCGTGACACCATCAGCCAGACAGGCGGCCATCATGATGTTTTCGGTCCCGGTCACCGTTACCTGCTCGAACGCAATGACCGCACCCCGCAATCTTTTTGCCTGCCCCACAACATAACCGTGCTCAAGGTCGATTTCTACGCCCATCTGTTGGAGGGCTTTGAGATGCAGATTTATGGGCCGTGCGCCAATGGCGCACCCGCCCGGAAGAGAAATGCGCGCGCGCCGATAACGGGCCAGCAATGGTCCGAGCACAAGAACTGAAGCGCGCATCGTTTTGACCAGGTCGTAAGGGGCCTCGAACGTGTGAATGTCCGAGGTGTCTATCTGAAGCATGTTATCGTGCCGGGAGGTCGCCCCCATATGCGCGAGCAGGGACTGCATAGTCCGTATATCGCGCAGGTGGGGCACGTTGCTGAAGCTGTGCGTTCCGCTTGCGATCAGAGTCGCAGCCATGAGAGGCAAAGCGCAGTTCTTGGCGCCGCTGATCTCTACTTCGCCGTTCAGGGGAGACCCTCCTCGGATAACCAGTCTATCCATGAACTAAACCCCTTTGCCACGGACGTGCAGGACTCGTTTTACGCCTGAGTAGTCCTCGATGAATTCATATCTTCCGGCCAGGTCAGATAGAAACCCCTCTTCAAGGATTTCAGCCTGCCCCAGTCCGATTTCCATAAGAAAAGAACCCTCCGGTTTCAAATGATGATGAAACCTTTGGAGAATCTTTCCAATCAGGGCCAACCCCTGCTTCCCTCCGCCTCGAAGGGCGGAAAGGGGTTCATAATTGGCGATTTCGGGCGCCAGGTCAAGAAATTCCGCGTCCGATACATAAGGAGGATTGGAGACTATGAGATCAAATAGGGCCCCGGTCCCAAACGCCTCAAAAAGGTCCATGACGACGAAGGAAATCCGTTCGGCGACCCCGTTTCGCATGGCGTTTTTTCGTGCGACTTCAATCGCGGGCCATGATTTATCGACTGCAATGACCCTTATGCCGCTGCGCTCGTGGGCAAGCGCGACCGCTATTGCTCCCGATCCGGCGCCTAGATCAAGGACAAGTGAAGGCTTATTTCCTGCGATCTCCAGCGCCTTTTCCACAAGCACTTCGGTCTCGGGACGCGGGATAAGGACCGCTGGGGTAACCTCAAAATCCAAAGACCAAAATTCCTTTTTCCCGGTGATGTATTGGGGCGGCTCGTAAGCGGCCCTGCGGCGAACGAAGCCCCGGAATCGCGCCAACTCTTCAGGGGAAAGCGGCTTGTCGTAGTTGAGGTAGAGCTGGACCCGTTCCATACCCAGGGCATGGGCTAAGAGCACTTCCGCATCGGCCCTTGGCTGCTCGAATCCTCTGCCTTTGAAGTATTCCTTTGTCCACTGGAGGACTTTCAGGACAGTCCATTGCTCTTCCATGCATTTGCCCTGTACGGAGGTCTGAAAACGCATATCAGAAGGCGCATGACGCCCTCTGCCCACGGATTCGATACTCGACTTCGCGCGATTGTGCAATCGAAAAGGCGCCTCGCGCGAGCCCATCGCAAATGATGGACAGCACTGAAAGGAGACGGGCGCCAGATTCCGGTTGACGGTAAATCCAAAAGCAGGCAAAAATAACGCCTTCGTTCGCTTGGTTAAAGCCGGCTTAACATTACCGGCCACGCATACAGCCCGCAAATCATGACGCTGCCGGCAATCGTAATTCAAGGCCTCCCGCGCCAGCCCAACGCGCATGATAGACCATCTCGCGGTCGCGGCCTTCGAGCTACGCGGCGCACCTTCCGCCTAAAGGCGGTAAATTGAATGACCGGATTACCGCGCAGGGTTGTTTATCAGTCTACAATACGAGGAGGGAAATATCATGATGCCTGTTGCCCCACTAATGATTGAGCATCGTCTCATCGAGAGGATGATCCGGGTGATCGGTGCCGAACTCACCCGAATGGAACAAAAAGGGGAAGTAAACCCCGGGTTCGTGGATGTGGCTGTGGATTTCATCAGGACCTACACGGACAGTTGCCACCATGGAAAGGAAGAGGAAATCCTCTTCAGGGACCTCAAGCTGAAGCCTCTCGCGGACGAGCTGAAACGAATCCTTGGTGAGCTGTTCGAGGAGCACCGCAAAGGAAGGGAAGTGGTGGCAGAGTTGGTTAGAGCCAAGGACGAATACATCCGGGGAGAAAATGAAGCCATCTCCCGGATAATTGCCTGCATGCGCTACCTGGTCGAATTCTATCCGAAGCACATCGAAAAGGAGGACCGGCGCTTCTTTGTGCCCTGCATGGCCTATTTCACCAAGGAAGAAAAAGACGCCATGCTAAAGGAGGAGATGGATTTCGACAGAAATTTCGTTCATGTGAGATACAAAGCTGTAGTGGAAAGTGTTGAAGGGGCATCCAGCGAACGAAAATCGTAGGGCTGAGATCGGGGAAAAAAGACCCTCTCCCCAAGGGAAAATGGATAACGACGGCGATCTCTCCGCTCCCAGGGGAGTAAAAACCGTCCTCCGTCTTCGGCCTATTCACTCTCTCCCGCTGAGGAGAACAACGCCGCCTTTTCGTCTGCCGTAACTTCGTCCGGCATCAACACAGGAGCGGGTTCCTCTGCGCACAGCCGGTCTCTGCCCAAATCCTTGGCCTCGTACAGAAGCCGGTCTGCCCTGTTCAGAAATGCGCCCACTGTACACTCATCTGTGAAACGGAAAACGGCTACGCCTAAACTGGCGGTAATCCTCACGGTCTCCGTACCGAAAGTAACCGGGTTGGAACGAGTGATTTCCCGCAGCCGCTCTGCGATTGCTATCGACTCTCTGAGGGGGGCGCCCGGCAAAATGAGGGCAAATTCTTCGCCCCCATAGCGGCAGGGCACGTCTATGACCCGAACACTCTCTTTTAAGACTTTGCCAAATTCGGCAAGAACAGCATTGCCGCATTCATGTCCGTAGAGGGTGTTCACATTTTTGAAATGGTCCAGGTCGATCATGACCAGGCCAGTCGGAAGCCTCGTTCGCCGGGTCCTTTCCATCTCTATTTCGAGAGCTCTTTGCATATATCGGAAATTATAGAGGCCTGTGAGCGCATCGACGAAGGAAAGCTCCTCGAGTTTGCGGCACCGCTCGCGCAAAAATTCAATTTCTTCTTCCAGTGAGCGGTGTTTTAGTGTCGGGCGCCCGTTTGCACCGGATACCTGTTCAATATTTTGAAGTTTGTTCAAAGCCCCCTCCCAAACAACGATACCGGCCATGTGGTGACCGTATAACATCAATGCCTCGCAGAGTTCAAGAAACTACGTCTCCGCCGCCGGCCCAGTTTCATTTGAGACTCTAATCGCCTGAAATGGAAAGACCGGGAAATCAACGCAGAACCTGATCCACCTGTTCGGATGAGCTTCCGAGAGGCGATTGCCGTTGATGTCTTCGAACGAATCAAGAAAATGAGAGGCGCTTGACCCGTCAGGATAAAGAAACTCCAGCCTCCGGCCGGGGACCAGCCTGGATCTGACCTCAACCAATATTTTTCCCCCAGCCCCCGGGTCTTCCGACATTGGATCGCAGTCAGGGCTGGGGCGCACAAGGCCTGCCAGGGTATGGCTCTGGAGATATGAAATCCGCGTTTCCACATTGGAATTGTGCGTTTGGGCGCTCTCGAATAGATTACCTTTTGTGTAAGGGCGGTGACTTACTTTCTGCAGGTCTTCAATCCAGTTTGTTTCTACTCTGTACTCCGTCTTCCGTCCTCTGTAAGCGCAGCGGTCGATCGCCTGCCGATAGGCCCGCGTTACGCTTGCCACGTAGAGTGGTCCCTTCATGCGGCCCTCGATTTTGAACGAGTCTATTCCGAGGCGCGCCAGTGCGCCGATCTCCTCCAGCAGGCAGAGGTCCTTTGAATTGAATACATAAGCCCCTCTCGAATCTTGCTGCACGGGGAAAAACTCACCAGGCCGCTTTTCTTCGACCAGCCCCCAGGACCACCGGCACGGTTGAGTGCAGAAGCCACTGTTGGCGCTCCGATTCACACCCCTTGGGGGGCGGGGGGGATTTAAAAAGGCGCTCATCAGGCAGCGCCCCGAATAGGACATGCACATCGCGCCGTGGACGAATATTTCGATTTCAGTCTTAGATTTGCCTGCGATCCCGGCAATTTCTCGAAAACTCAATTCGCGGGCCAGATTTATCCGGCGCACTCCCTGCCCCTGCCAGAATTCCACGCTCGACGAATTGGTTGTGTTTGCCTGGGTGCTAAGATGAAGGGGGATTTCAGGGGCATATTTGCGTGCAAGCAACAGTACGCCAGGGTCCGAGATTATAAGAGCATCGACCTTTAGTTCCTGGAGATATTCGAGGTAAGGGGGGATTTTCTTAAGGTCCGGCTGGCGCACAAAAATATTGACGGCCACGTAGATTTTTTTGGCGAGCCTATGGGCTATAAGGCTTGCTTCCGCCAGTTCCTCGGTGTCAAGATTATGAGCAAAACCACGCAGCCCAAAATCTTTTCCCGAAGCATATACCGCGTCGGCGCCGTACAGAAAGGCAATCCTTAGCTTTTCCAGGCTGCCGCCCGGCGAAAGCAATTCGGGTTTTGAGGCTATCGGTCGCGGCGCTCGATTCATTATTGGCCAATCTTTCGAGCCTCTTGCAAAACTCCTTCAACGTCATTCCGGCGAAGCCTGCCCCGGAAGTGTATAGTCCGGAGGCCGGAATCCAGGTTTTGCAAGATCTTATGGGTCTCGGATGTCACCGGGGTGACGGTCTTGTTGAGTTCTGCAAGAGGCTCTCTCGGGTGTAGTTTTTCCACACTTCCCATTTTAAACTGATCGTGATTATTTGACAAACCAGGCGTCGGCATACACTTGCCCCAAGCATTCGACCGGCGCCAACGGATTATGGTCGCCCAAAACATTTTCAACGGGAGCGAATCAATACAGGATAGAAGCAATTCTCATTCCATTTCTTCCGAACGGGAGCGCAATAGGATTGCGTAGCTCAATCTCAAGCTGGCGCCAGGCCTGGGCAACAGGTCCATCCTGCGCATTCTCGATGTTTTCGGGTCTGCCGAAAGGATCCTTGCAGTACTACTCATGGAGTTATGCGAAACCGGTCTGGCTGGAGACAAACCACTCCATGCGCTGCCGCAAGGCAGTTTGTCAGAGACCCGCAAACGGAGTGGACGCGCCTTAAAAACAAAAATTTCCGGGTCAGTATTGTGATGTTACGAATGATTACTAAAGTTTTGCTGCGCTACGGTTGTCAGCGCCTTGATCTTATCCGGGCTGGCCGGCAGATCGCAGACCCAGATGGCGGTGGCGTTCTTAATGGCGTTAATCACCGCCGGCGCCGTTGGAACCATAGACATCTCTCCAACTGCCGATGGGGAAAGGGTTGGGTGTGACTCAGACTCTCTGAATCGACGCCGGCACCGCCGAAGCTCGTATCCCGGCAGCCGCAATGGGGGCAATGGTAAAGCATCAATGTGGACATGGCGCGGTCCTCCGTAGCATTCGATTGGCGCCAAACAATATACGGAAGCGCCTCGCCATGTCCATTTATATTTTCAAAAACTGTTCAGGCGCGTATTTGCCGAAAGATCCCAAAAGGAACAAACGCACCTACGGTTTGTAGTGAAATTCCGGGCGATAGCCTTCCGGAGCCAGCGACACGGCAAAAGGATAGGTGCTGAAGTTGCTCTTCGTCAGTATTTCAAATTTGGGAACGATCGTGCGGGGCATC
>PLSV01000059.1 GCA_003165235.1 Syntrophobacteraceae bacterium | reverse complement strand
TTTATCCCCTGAGGTATGCTCTCCCGAATGGTCTGCCATTATCGGCGTATGCGAATGCGAGCGAAAAGCATACCTCAGGGGTTAAAACCCCGTTCCCGGAATATCACCGCATTGCCGGGGATCAATCCCCGGCCTACCGCCCGATGCGACGGAAACCGGTAGGTCAGGGATTTATCCCTGACAATGACGCTGCAATATGAACGTGGCCTGGTAGGGATGGGTTTTAACCCATCCATTTATCCCCTGAGGTATGCTCTTCCGGACGGTCCGCCATTATCAGCGCATACGAATGCGAGTGAAAAGCATACCTCAGGGGTTAAAACCCCGTTCCCGGAATACCGCCGTGTTGCCGGGGATGAATCCCCGGCCTACCGCTCCCGGCACGACGGTAACGGTGATGTTTCTCATGAGTTCGCCCTCCGGCGGCACAGAGAGGTTTCCCGGCCTGCCATCTACTGATGATTGTCCACGCATGGAGGGTAATTATCTGCAAGCACCTGCGGTGCGGCAGGCGCTCGCTTTTCGCTCGCAGGAGGATCGCGGATTCCCAGCTGCGAAAATCCGGACCTGGGCCACCCAGCCACCTGCCCACCTGCTCACCCGCCGATTCTCATTCCATCAATCTGTCCGCTTCCCGAATGACCTGAAACGCATCTGGCGGGATATTTGCTTTGATGTCACCACAAAAAACGCAGAAATAAAGTTGTTGTTGATTCCACTGGATTGGAACAGTTTCCTTACTTAAACAAACCGAAAACGTGTTTTTGGCAGGCCAGACTCTCAAGTATTTTTCGTCACATTCGCAAGCCATAAGACTACTCCTTTCCGCATAATCAATCATTACACCCTAATCAGAAAGCCTGCAACAACAAAATGAAACAGACACAATTATTTTGAAGTCCGACAACTACAAAAATATCTCAAGTCATAAATTAAAGCCAGAGGATTCCAAGGTCTTACTTCTGAGATCCCCGTTCTCATAATCGAGTCTTGAGACACCCAGTCACACGTCACATATTTCTAGCCGAGCCCCTCCCTCTCAGCCTCTTCTTTTGTTTTGAGGTAACGAGTCTCCACCACATTCCATTGTTCGCTTCCCTCCCAACGCACCTTCGTATGAATTCCCTCCATTATTTCCTCAATGATACAATAGCCTTCGTATCCTTCCGGCTCATTTTCCCTCTGATAATAAGCCGTGTCTCCTACTTTGAATCTGTTCATAAATGCCTTTCCTCCGTTTGTTTTATTGCTTCGGAAATAAATTCTCGTCACTTATACCTGAGATCGACACATCCTTGTGGATAGTTCATTTGGCAAGCCTTTTCGTAAAACTCCTTAGCCTTCGTCTTATCTTTGTGAACTCCCCAACCATATCTATATCCATCCCCGATATGATCGCACCCATCAGCACTTCCTTCATCACAGGCTTTAGAGAACATTGTGAATGCTTTCGCATCATCCTCTTTGAAGCCTTTCCCATCTAAATACATTAAACCAAGACCGCTACATCCATCACCGTTTCCTGCATCACAGGCCCTTGAAAAGATTGTCTTCGCCTGTTCGTCATCTTCATTAACGCCCTTCCCATTCAAATACAAATCCCCGAGTTTTTTGCATCCATCGGCGTTGCCAGCCTCACAGGCCTTTGTGTAAAGTTCTAAAGCCTTCGGATAGTTTTGATATGCTATACACATACCGCCGCAATCGCCGTCAAATTCCTTACTCCCAACACCCTTACCTGTCTCATACATAGCTCCAAGATTGCTGCAACCGCCAGCATTACCATCCTCACACGCTTTAGAATAGAGCTTCACTGCACGGAGATTGTCTGTTGCAACGCCTCTTCCTGTTGTGTACATCACTCCGAGGCGGTTGCATCCATCCTCATTCCCTGCGTCGCAGGCTTTGGAATAGAGGGCAAACGCTCTTGAATAATCTCTCAATACTCCTTTGCCTTCTTCGTACATAGAGCCAAGTATTTCGCACGATTCCACATGGCCGCCGTTACAGAGTTTGTCTAGAAGAGGAATTGCCTCCGCGTAACGTTTATCTTTATATAATTCTTCGGACTGTCGCAAAATCTCCTTGAGAGCTAACTGCTTCTGCCTTTCTACTTCTCGCAACTCCTTCTCCTGCTGATCAAGTGCGACCTTTTCTTGTTCCTCCTGTTCAGCTTTGAGACGGGCATCACGGACGGGCTTGAGTTCAATGCTCACGACCATCTGTCCACTGGATTTGACTTCGCTGAGTTGAGTGGTCTGATCGACACCATCCTCTGTCATGGCAATCACAACATGTTGGCCGGGTTCAACTTTCGTCTTGGCTGAGTCACCGGCCTCGATGCGGCCTTTCGCAAAGCCGTCCAGCTTCCAGTTGCAGGCCAGATCGCACATCACCAGCAGCGTTGCGCCTACCGGTTTGATTATTTGATTTTTCGGGCGTAGAATTGGTACATCATCCTGTTGCGCCAAAACAGGAAACACCGCAATCGTTAAAACCGCCGCCAAAGCCCATCCAACTAAGTTTTGTTTCCTCATCTCTTACTCCCATGTTTTCACAATCATTTTTTCAGCTCACTGTACACCATGCAATAGATCACAAGCTTCTGTTACTCCACCATTGCAGGCTTTCTGAAAATACTTGCTGGCCTCTTCGTTATTCCCGACATCCTGATAAAGGGAACCGAGACTGGCGCAACTGGAAAGAACGCCCCTGTCACAGGCTTTCTGGTAGACTTCGCGCGCTTTTTGCTTGTTGAATGGTCCGCCTATACCCTTGGCATAGAGATAGCCAAGATAACTACACGCCTTCATCTGCCCATTATTGCAGGATGATTCGAAAAGTTTCCTTGCATCGGAATAATTCTTCTGCTTGTACAGTGTTTCTGCTTTTTTCTCATCCCCAGCAGGATTATCCAATATTAACCCCTTCGGCACATGGACTGGCGGGTTTGGTGTCAAACCTTTCGGTACGGGGATATTCTCGACATTCGAATCATTCTGCGGCTGAACTGTTGGTGGCGTTTGCACAATCGCTTCATTTGGCGTAGATCGTTGTTGCGTCGCAATTGCCCAAAATGCAAAAGCAACCATCAGAACAATAGCAGCAATCACTCCCCATTCCGCTTTGCGATTTGTGCGTTTAGATCGTTTAGCAGATAAAACTTGGTATGCGATGGGATTGTTTGCTTCCCTCACAGTTCTCCGGTGCACATCGGGAGGGAGATACTGCATAGAGTCAATCAAGCCGAGCAGCTCGGCAACGTCTTTGGGGCGGTCTTCGCGGTCTTTGGCCAGGAGGCGCAGGACGAGTGCATCGAGGCCTTGCCAGTTGGCCAGGTCGGGGCGGAGGGCGCTGGGCGGCTGGGGCGGGGTGGTTTGGTGCTGGCGCGCCCAGCCTTCGTAGCTTTCCGCGTGGAAGGGCGTCTGGCTGGTGAGCATCTCGTAGAGGACTCCGCCGAGAGCGTAGAGGTCAGTCCGGCCGTCCAACTCGGCGGCGGGAGTTCCGCGCCACTGCTCGGGGGCGGCGTAGGTCATGGTCAGCAGTGTGCCGCCAGTACGGGTGAAGACGTCGCTGGACTCCTTGGTGGCCACGATGCCGAAGTCGGCGATCTTGGGAAGCCATGCGCCGCCCTCACGCGCCATGAGAATGTTCTCCGGCTTGATGTC
>PLSV01000171.1 GCA_003165235.1 Syntrophobacteraceae bacterium | reverse complement strand
TAGGCTCCTCAAAAAGGGTTTTCAGATGGAACCGATCCTTAGTCCGTCCAATTTGGAAATCATGATTCCTTGAGCATGTTGTATTGTAGTCAAACATAGTTGTCGTATTGGGGATCGTACATCAAAGATTTAATGTATCGTTCCAGATCTTCAGGTCTTTCCCTGGTCGCAAGTCCCCGCTCAAATGCAACCTCGGCAACGGCGACGGCTATCCGGACGGAGACTTCCCGGATTTTGGTCAGCCGCGGGAAGACGCGGCCCTGGTCCAGATCGGCCCACGAAACCTGCCCCGCAAGAGTTTTAGCCGCAACGTAGAACATCTCATCGGTTACATGCCGGGACCAGCAGGCTATTGCGCCCAGGCCCACACCGGGAAAGATATAGACGTTGTTTCCCTGGGCCGGGAAAAACGTCTTTCCGTCGACCGTCACCGGATCGAAAGGGCTGCCGCTTGCAAAAATGGCCCTTCCCCGGGTCCAAGTATAGGCATCCTCGGCGGTGCATTCGGTTTTCGACGTGGGATTGGAAAGGGAGAAAACGATGGGCCTTTCATTTAGCCGGGCCATTGCCTCCAATACCGGCCGGGTGAAGAGTTTGGGTCTGCCCGAAACCCCGATGACGGCCGTCGGCTTCAGCTTTTCGACAGCGGGAAGCAGGTCGGCAACGCATTCAAAGTCGTGGGAATAACGGAGCTTATGGCCGGTGAGGCCCGTGCGGCTCTTAACCACCAGTCCCTTCGAATCGAAAAACCAGCATCGCTCGCGGGCCTCTTCCGTGGAAAGCCCCTCCGAAACCAGGGCCGACGTCAAAAGGTCCCCCGCGCCAATCCCGGCCTCCCCGGCGCCCAGAAACAGAACCCTTTGATCCCTCAGTTTTCCGCCGGTGATGCGAAGGGCCGACAGCAGGCCCGCCAGCGTGACGGCTGCGGTCCCCTGTATGTCGTCGTTGAAAGCGCACACTACATCGCGATACTCTTTCAGCAGCCGGAATGCGTTTGAGTTGGCGAAGTCTTCGAACTGGATGAGCACGCGCGGAAAGATCTCCTGCGCCGCCACGATAAACTCTTCGATCAGGTCGTCGTAAGGCTTTCCCCTGAGCCGCCTCTGCCTGAGGCCTATATAGAGGGGGTCGTTCAGAAGCTCTTCATTCTCCGTGCCCACATCGATTGTAACGGGCAGAGAGATGGAGGGATGTATTCCCGCGCAGGCCGTATAGAGGGCGAGTTTGCCGACCGAGATTCCCATGCCGTTAGCTCCCAGGTCTCCCAGACCCAGTATGCGTTCGCCGTCGGTAACCACAATTATGTGGATGCCCTTGTGCGGCCAGTTGCGCAGAACATCGGCCACCCGGCCCCTGTCGTTCGCAGACAGGTATATGCCCCGCGGCCTCCTGAAGATATGCCCATACTCCAGGCATGCCTGCCCCACGGTAGGAGTGTAGACGATCGGCGCCAACTCTTCGATGTTGTCAATAAGCACCCTGTAAAACAGGGTCTTGTTGCGGTCCTGAAGACTTACGAGGAAAATATATTTTTCGAGGTCCGAGGTTTTCCTGCGCATGTTTTCCAGAACACGAGCGACCTGTTCCGCCTGGGTATGGACGCGAGGCGGCAGAAGCCCCCTCAGACACAGCGCATCCCGCTCCTCTTCCGTAAATGCGGTTCCTTTATTGAAAACGGGGTCTTGCAACAATGCAGATCCGTATGGGAAACCGGATCGCTTCCCGGCGTTCCGTTTCGCCACGGCCGGCTTGCACCTGTTCAGGACCGATTCCAGGTTTACACGGTCAAGCAGTCTTGAGAGCGTGTCTCGTTCAATCATGCCCTCTTTGAAGCGAATAACGACATCCTCATCTTCAAACGATACTTTGTACATGGTGTTTCAAACCTCCACAGCATCCGCCGGAAATGGCGACCGCCACCCGGATGAATGGTAAGGAGCAACGCCAAGCGCAGGTTCCGGGATTCTGTAGAGAGCGAACCCACAAGGATTACGAATTCTCGAGGAGGCGCTGCATATTTAACTTATATCCTTGGAGATTTTTTGTAGAAGCGGAAGCGGTAGAGCACCGATTCTTTTGTGCGTTAGAAGATGAAAATGATGTAGGCTTATAACCTACATCGGTTTTGGAGGGTTTGCGGGTTGCAAGCTCGCAAGACGCGACTATGCGAGCTTCTGATTCTCGACCCAATGTATGGCGTTTCGAACAAGCTCATTGCCGCTATTCAATTGCAGCTTCTCCTTTATCCTTTCACGGTAGGATCCGATGGTTTTCACGCTCAAGTTCAACTGCTGCGCTATCTCATTGGTGCCGAAGCCAAAACCGATCATCCGAAAAACTTCCAGTTCACGATCGCTGAGCGTATCCACCAAGGTCTTTTCAGCTTTCCTGGAACCACTGGCGAATTGAATCAAAACTGAATCCTTGAGTTTTTCACTGAGGTAGATTTTTCCGCTGAGGATGCAGCGTATCGCTTTCACGACTGACGTTAATGTTTCCTGCTTCATGAGGTAGCCTTTAGCACCGGCCAGCAGGGACCGTTCGGCAAACCTGTTTTCGTCATGCATGGATACCACAAGGACTGGCAAATCACTGTAATGCCTGGCGATTTCTTTTATGAGATTGATGCCGTCTCCTCCCTTCAGCGACAAGTCTACGATCGCCATATCAGGCTTGAGCCTTTGAATCCCATTCCATGCCGTTGCGGCGTCTTCCGCCTCTCCGCACACCTCAAGATCTTTTTCCTGCTGGATGAGCTCGCGAAGCCCGAGTCGAAAAACAGGATGATCATCTACAATCACAATCCTGACCTTCTCGCCCCTGGCAGCCTCAGGCCTGAGCTTTTCCATATACTGTTTCCTTTCTGCCGGATCCCCTGACAACGCATTCCACGATAGTGCCACCCTCAGGATCTCGTTTTACCTCGAAGGAGGCCCCGACCATTTGCGCGCGATGACTCATGATGCGCAAACCCATCCCCGTTGCAGGTATTGCTTCCTGGATTCCCAGGCCGTTATCCTCCACCCTGAGAGTGATGATGTCACAGTCTGATGACAAGTAGATGGCGACCTGTTTCGCCTGGCCATGTTTTATTGCATTTTGCACAGCTTCCTGAGCTATGTAGAAAAGATGGGTAGCTACAATATTATCATTAACGCAGACAGAGTCTTCGCATTGCAATTGGCAGGATATATTGAATAACTCGCTGACCCTGATACACAATTCCCTCAGGGAGGACTCGAGTCCGTAAGCGACAAAATGCACCGGGCACAACCCTCTTGCGAGTCTCCTTGTCTTTTCAATTGCCTCGCTGGTGAGGGACCTGATTCTGTCTGCATAGGGAGCTTGTTCCGAACCCTTCTTTTCGAGCTTTCTGTTCAAGACTTCGCTCAACACCTCAATTCCTACAAGATGGGAGCAGACATCGTCATGGAGGTCCTGGCCTATTCTCTGGCGTTCCCGGTCGCCTATCTCCATTATCTCTCTTTCGAGGTCCTTTCGAGCGGTAATATCCTCGATGCTCAATAGCGTGCATCGCTCGTCCCGAAGTTCGATCTCTTCGGCAGACAGAACTCCGAGCCGCACTCCGCCTGACTTCGTAAAAATCTCTGTCTCGAGGTCATGCACATGCCCTTGCCTGCCGATCGAGTTGATCAGCCTTCGAGTTTTACCCCTATTGCCGAAAATGGTTGTCTCCATTGCCGCTTTATCGATGATTTCTTCACGGGAGTATCCCGTGGAAACCAGGAAGGCATCGTTCACGTTGATGAATCGCCCGGTTGCGAGGGAAATGATGCAAATTCCGTTGGGATTCGATCTGAACGCTTTGGAAAACATCTCCTCGGAGAGGCGCAACCCTTCCTCCGCCTGCTTTCGCTCCAGGATTTCTCCTTGCAGGTCCTTATTGTATTGTTCGAGCTTTTCCATGAAGAGGTTGAAATAGGATGCGAGCTGTCCAAGTTCATCACCCGATTGGGTGTCGACTCTGGCGGAAAAATCGCCCGGAGTGTCGGCTGCAAAACGGTTTATCAGTTGCTGCAAAGGATTGGTTATGGCCGAACTGATCCTCATGGTAAGAGGAAGGACCAGGAGAAGAGACACTATGACCATAGCGACGAACAGATTCCTTACAGTATGCAGGGGAGCGTAGAATTCGTCGAGATAGCTCGAAGACGCCACTATCCAATCCAGATCGGGAATGTAGTTGAATATGGCCAGCTTATAGCGCGCAACGGTCTCACCAGGATTCATCCACGAATAGACGATCTTTCCGTTTTTCCGGTCGCACATCTCCTTTACGAGCTCACGGCTGTTAATGTCTTTGGCGTCGAGGAAGTTCATTCCTTCCAACTTCGGATGCAGCACTGTATTCCCATTGCCGTCCACCACGAATGAATAACCGGTCTCTCCGAATCGCTGCGAAAGGATACTGTCCCTGAAATCCTCAACATTGACCAATTTACTGAACTCGCTTCGGTAAGAAGATACGGAGATGATCCAGTCCCAGGGCGCAAAGTAGGTCATGTAGAGCGCTTTTGGACGAGAGCCGGCCTCACCCGGGTTCTTCCATTCGTAATCGATATATCCCTCTTTTCTCGCCATTTGCTCTTTGACAAATTCAAAATAGATGGAGAAATTTTGGTTGATGAGCTCCCTTTTGGGGTGGACCACCGTAAACCCATCGGAGTCGATGCAATAGATATAGCCGGTTTCCCCGATCTTTTGACTGAGCAGCACTGACTCCGCCCGCCTTTTGGCCTCATCTTCCGACAGGGTCCCGTCTTTGTACATCTCATAGAAATGGGCGACGATCTCCCGGTTCTTTTCCGCTACGGCACGGAGGTGGTTCTTGATGGAGACTTCCACTGACGTCTTAACCATGGCGAGGATCGATGACGTTGAGTTTTTCAGTACGTGCTCGATGTTATCTTCAATCATTGTGCGAACGAGGGGATAGATGATGGCGCTCCCCAGGATTATGGCCAGAATGTAGACTGCAGAATAACTCAGGAGCAGTTTGTACCGAATGCGAAGGTTACGAAAAAAACGAAACACTCTCATTCCATTTCACCTTGACGGGAGGCGTTATCGAAATTGTTCGGAACAACTCGAGCGCACCCATCCCCTTATCGCGCGCCGGGAAGCTATGACCAAAGCCCTCCTGGCGCTGAGCATCACCATCAGCTTCCGTCCACAATCGATCCCGATGTATATCAAGTTCCTGTACCGGAGTACATAACACGAGAAATACCGGGGCGACCAGCAAGGCGTTTCCGACAAGGTGAGAATTATTCCCCCGTGAAACTTCTTTTTTTTGACACCGGCGTGAAATTTCGTTACAGGTATAGTGAAGAATCCGGCTTCGTAAATCCAACCGGCCTATCGTTTTTCCGATCTTTTAATTGGAAATATTGTGAGGATATCTTCGCGCCCGGTCCGGGTGACCGGCGAACAATGCGGCATGAGGGAAAGAAGACGCTATGGCGAACGTAATTATAGTGGGCGCTCAGTGGGGTGATGAGGGAAAAGGAAAGGTTGTCGATCTGCTTTCCGAGCAGGCCGATTTCATTGTCCGGTTCCAGGGGGGAAACAATGCGGGGCACACGCTGGTAGTAAACGGCAAGAAGCATATCTTCCACCTGGTCCCCTCCGGAATTCTTCATCAGGACAAAAAGTGCATGATCGGAAACGGAGTGGTGCTCGATCCCGGCGTGCTGATAGAAGAAATGGACCGCCTCGAGGAAGGGGGCTTGCGCGTAACGCCCGACAACCTGGTGATCAGCCTTTACACCCATGTCATCATGCCCTATCACCGTGCGCTCGACCTGGCCCGCGAAAACAGGAAAGGCAGGACCGCGATTGGCACCACCGGCCGGGGGATCGGCCCATGCTATGAAGACAAAGCGGGCCGGGGAGGCATTCGGGTTCACGATCTTCTGGACAGCGCAGTTTTTTCGGAAAAGCTGGCGCGAAACCTTGAGGAGAAGAATTTTATCCTGCGGAATTTTTTTAAGCAGGAGGTCCTGGACCCTGCTAAGATCCTGGATGAATACCTGGCCTACGGAGAGCGGCTCAGGCCCTTTGCCGGAAACGTATCACGACAGCTTCAGGAGGCAGACGCCCAGGGCCGCAACATCCTTTTCGAGGGAGCTCAAGGCACCCACCTGGACATCGATCACGGGACCTACCCTTACGTGACATCGTCCAATACAGTCGCCGGCAGCGCCTGCTGCGGGGCGGGAATCGGGCCCACACACATAGACTCTGTGCTCGGCGTAGTCAAAGCCTACACAACACGCGTCGGCGGCGGGCCGTTTCCATCCGAGCTTTTCGATGAGACCGGAGAACTCATCCGCAAAGTCGGCGGGGAATTCGGGGCCACCACCGGCCGGCCGCGCCGCTGCGGCTGGCTGGACATGGTAGTCATAAACAGCTCTGTCAGGCTGAACGGTCTCTGCGGGCTTGTAATCACCAAGCTGGATGTTCTTACCGGGATCCCGACGTTAAAAATAGGAGTTTCCTACAACTGCCGGGGCGACAGGATCGACCATGTCCCTGCCGCACTTGACGCCGTCGAGGCATGTGAGCCTGTTTTCGAAGAGTTCCCCGGATGGGATGAAGACCTCGGAAAAGTACGCACGTGGGTTGATCTTCCACAAAACGCCAAAAAATACCTGAATGCGATTGAGCAAATTGCAGGGGTCCCCGTCCAGATAATATCCATCGGGCCCAGCCGCAACGCAACGATTATCCTCAGAAACCCGTTCGCTGGCGGGGGGAGGCAAGAGCAACCCGGATGAAATTAGAAATCAAAAACCATCAAAGGCGGAGAGAGTTTTTCCAGTTGCTCTATCAGTTCTTTGGGTAGAAGCGTGTCGAACTCTACATTGACAGCGCAGTCCTCGAAGGGGTGGAAATGGACTGCTACGATTGTTCCGCTCTGCCTGACAGTGTGTGAAGAATCCAGCAGTGGATGAAGATAGCTGATGTAGAGCCTTTTTCCGAGCAGCAGGCAGGCAGACTCTTTTTTGGCGATCTTCACAAAAAAACATGTCCCGCCCTTGGATATGTCGCATAAGTCCACCTTGAAGGGCTTGCCGACCGGCTGTCCAGATGTGTTCATCAGGAGCGCTGTCGCCTTTCCTCCAGGGTTGAACCTTCTCAGACGGCGACGGTCCAATTTCCTGGCTTTGAGCAGGTCTGCTATCTTTTCTGCACTCGACGCAAAGCTTTGCAATTTGGATTCGAGCATCGGGAAATTGGTCCTCCACACCTTCAGAATGTCTGAATCCAGGTAGCTTGCCTCTGTCGCGCATTGCGCTATCATAGTCGTCGTACACATCGAAAGGCGGAAGAAGGTGTCTTCGCCCGCCAGTTCGCCTGTTTCGACAGCCCTCAAAAAGACCTCCTGGCCGTCCAGGAAATAAACCACCCTGGCTCGTCCGCTGTTAATGAAATAGAGCCGAGGTTGCAACTCATCCTGTTGGAAAATCTTCCCCTCGGCCTGATAATTCGCATTCTTGAAGGCAAAGTAAAGGGCGTTGGTTTCCTCAGCGGTGAGGCTGTCGTAGAGTTTGCCCCAGATTTCCCGGTGGCCTCTGCCGATGGTTCGGCTTTTTTCCTCTTCGATGACCTCCCCGGAACGGATTATCTCGCTAAGCGCCATGGAGTCTATTTCGAAGATGCGCGATCTCATGGCCTCCGCCGCTTCGAAGTTCTTCTCCTTCGCGCAGTCCACCACGAGATCGAAAAGCAGCTTTATCGCCGCTTCCCTGTCGCCCTGTTCCAGGCAATTCCGTATAACTTCTTCCTTCTCGATCAAGTTTTCCATTTTACTTCCCGGCGCCACACCGATTCGAACTCATGCAGAAGCCTTTTTTAGTGAGCATTCAGCGTTCAAATATCTTTACATACGCTGAATGTCTAGAATATCTTCACAAAGCTCCCTGTTCCCGCGATCTCATGGACATCGAGACCGATCCCTCGGTTTACATACAGTATTTCGAAAGGCACGGTTTTGCTTTCCAATCCGTAATTGAAGAGAACGTCCAAAAAGCCGGGGGCGAATTCGGATCAGATGCAAAAGCTTATAGACGTCGCCCCGGCGAGAGCCGGAGGGCGGTATTTTTGCTTTGGCATCAATTAGTTGGTCAAAAGTCTGGCTTCCAGCTTTCGCCGGAATGACGAAATCACAAGCAATTTTCAGGCCTTTCTCCCACCAGAGAACGCTTTTTCATCACCCTGCCAAACCCGGCCAAAATTGAGATCTCTTTGTTTACTTATGGTCAAACACCTCGGTGATGAAGGATTTTAAAAAACTTTGCTGGGACGCAATAGCTCTAAAAAGCATATCTATGTGAATTTATTTCATTTTTATGGATAAGAGTTAAGCATATACCCTATTACTACCCTGAAAAATCCCCCTTTCGCATTGAATTGAAATGCTGTAAACGATTCAAAATCCTATGCGGACGTGGAGGAGATTTTCAGAAGCCGGCGTATTGATAGCTGATTCCCTGGCTTTTCCTATCGTTTTGGCTGGGGATTCACTTATCGGACGGGTGAAAAAATGTTGGATGAGAAAAGAAAATTCAAGAGGTTTAAAGGCAAAGATGGAGCATTTGCCGCTTTCATAAAGCCCAATGAACTCATTAACATGGGGCAGGTCCAGAATATCAGCATGGGCGGGCTGTGTGTCCGGTATTTGTCTACGCACGATAATGATGGGGGATGCTCCGCAATAAAAATATTCGGCAGCAACGACCGTTTCATTCACCTGGACAGGGTTCAATGCAGAATCGTGTACGATCAGGAAGTGCCTGAGGGCTCCTGGGAGCAGATCAGCACCAGGCGCTGTGGCGTGGAGTTCGAGAACCTGTCTGTCAAGCACTTGTCCCAACTGCAGGAATTCATCGATAATTTTGCCTTTGATGAAAACCAATTCGAGAACCCATAGGGCTGGTTGCCTTACCTTCCCCTGTGCTCATCGAGGACCCGGCCGCACACACACTTTTTTTATTGTTCCCAATCGCGCCTGCCGATTCGTCTGCTGACGGTTCAGGGCGCTTTGAAGTCCCGCACTAAATGCTCTCATTCTTGACATCAACTCCATGATAGCTATCTCTTAGGCTGAACAGAACCGAACAATCAAAGCATGCAGCTTTGCGCTTATCCGGCAAGCGCCATTAAACCGAATTGCGAGGATTATCTTGCCCATGAATTACTCCCTTAGCCTCCATGCAGACTTCATAGATTCGGAATATCAAAAATGGAAATCGAACCCGGAGAGCGTGAGCCGCGAGTGGCGGATTTTCTTCGAGGGTTTTGATCTTGCGGCCCGTCCCGAACAGGTAAGCGCGGGCTTTTGCGACAAGAGCGAATTATTGAGGCAGTGCAGCGTACAGGAACTCATCTATCGCTACCGCGATCTGGGGCATATTCTGACCTGCCTGGACCCGCTGCACAGATGTGTTGACACGCATACGCTGCTCACCCTTTCCAGTTTCGGTCTCTCGGAAGAGGACCTTGAGCGGCTTTTCTACACCCCGGCCACCCTTTTCCCGCAGGAGACCCCTCTGAGGCAGATTATATCGGCGCTAAGAGAGACCTACTGCAGGTCGATCGGCGTTGAGCACATGCACATTCAGGACCCTGACGAAAGGCTGTGGCTCCAGGAGCGCATGGAACCATCGCGAAACAAACCCCCGTTTACCAGGGAAGAAAAGATAGGAATCCTCCAGAAGCTTTGCCAGGCTACTCTTTTTGAGCACTTCCTCCACACGCGGTACGTCGGTCAGAAGCGATTCTCGCTCGAAGGCGCCGAGATCATCATCCCGATGCTTGCTGCCCTGTTGAAGCATGCCTGGCGGGGGGGATGCCGCGAAATCCTTATGGGAATGGCGCACCGGGGGCGCCTGAATATACAGGTAAACGTTCTAAATAAGCTCTACGAACATCTTTTCTGCGAATTCGAGGAGCATTATGACCCTGAGTCGCTTTTCGGGTCGGGGGACGTCAAGTACCACAGAGGATACATGGTCGACCTGGATTTAAGCGACGCCCGGCATTTGAGAGTATTGATCCCAAACAACCCGAGCCATCTGGAAGCGGTTGACCCGGTGCTCGAAGGACTGGCGTACGCAAGACAAGAACAGCTTGGACAAGAAGGCCGCCAACAGGTGCTTCCCATTCTGATCCATGGGGATGCAGCCTTTGCGGGCCAGGGGGTCGTGGCCGAAACCCTCAACCTGTCGCAGTTGGAAGGCTATTCCACCGGGGGGACGCTCCACCTCGTCATCAACAACCAGATCGGGTTCACCACGCTTCCCGAGCACGCTCGGTCCACCCGGTACGCCACGGACATAGCCAAGACGCTCCTGGCGCCGATCTTTCATGTCCACGGCGAAGATCCTGAAGCGGCGCTTCACGTTGTGAAACTGGCGCTGGATTACCGGACGAAGTTCGCAAAGGACGTCGTAATAGACCTGGTTTGCTACAGGCGGTACGGGCACAACGAGGGAGACGAGCCTTATTACACTCAGCCCCAAATGTACGCCAGGATAAAGGAGCGACCCCCTGTCTACAAGATTTATTTCAATTCTTTGAAAGAATCCGGGATCGCCTCGGAGGAGGAACTGAACCGGTACGTCGAGGGCGTAAACGAGTGCATGGAACTGGCCTACTCGAAAGTGCACGACAAACTCTGCAAAATGCCGGAGGAGAACTTTTACGACCTTTGGCAGGGAATAAGCGGACAATATTCCCACGAACCGGTTGAAACAGGCGTTAGCAGCGAAAGACTTCTAGAACTCGCCCAAAAACTGAATTCTTTTCCCGAAGGCTTTGCCGTTCATCCCCGTCTTGCGCGCATACTTGAAAGAAGGCTCCGCACAGTGGAGCAGGGGCAGGACATAGATTGGGCCAACGCCGAAACACTTGCCTTCGCCTCACTTGTGACCGAAGCCACTCCGGTTCGCCTCAGCGGACAGGACAGCGGCCGAGGCACTTTCAGCCAGAGGCACAGCGTCCTGTTCGACGTAAACTCCGAGGAACGCTACATACCCCTGAACAATCTTTCTGCCGGCCAGGCCCCGTTCATGGTCTACGACAGCATGCTCTCCGAGGAAGCCGTGCTTGGGTTTGAATACGGCTATTCACTGGCGGCCCCCAACACATTGACGATCTGGGAAGCCCAATTCGGCGATTTCGCCAATAACGCCCAGCCGGTTTTCGATCAGTTCATCTCGAGCGCTGAGTCCAAGTGGCATCAGCTCAGCGGCCTGACGATCTTTTTGCCTCACGGTCTCGAAGGACAGGGACCCGAGCATTCGAGCGCCCGTATGGAAAGATTCCTGCAGCTTTGCGCAGAGGATAACATGCAGGTTTGTTACCCCAGCACGCCGGCGCAGTATTTTCACCTGCTCCGCAGGCAGATGCGGAGAAATTTCCGCAAACCTCTGATAATCTTGACTCCCAAGAGCCTCCTGAGGCTTCCCGAGGCGGTTTCCACCGTATCGGAACTCTCTTCAGGCCATTTCAGGGAAGTACTCGAAGACCCCGGCTTTGAAGAGGCGCAGAAGATATATTTTTGCAGCGGGAAAATATATTACGGGCTGATCGAAAGGCGAAAAGCCTCCGGCGTGAAGGACAAGGCGATCCTGAGGGTGGAGCAGTTCTATCCTTTTCCCGAAGCGCAACTAAGGGATGCCCTATCCAAATACTCCTCGGCCGTCGAGTTCTACTGGGTCCAGGAGGAGCCTGAAAACATGGGCGGATGGGAGTTCATCCGATCCAGGCTAAAAACCTTGACCGGTCACGATCCGGCCTATATAGGGAGAGCGCCGGCGGCAAGCCCCGCTTCCGGCTACCTGGCCACGTACAGACAAGACCAGGAGATGCTGCTGGAAATGGCGTTCGGGTCTTAATACGACGTTGCGTTCAAGTCGGGCGCTCCGGGAGGGCATAAAGCCCTCCCCTACGAATGAGCGTGCGACAATGCTGTAGGGGCGGGATAAATCCCGCCTGGTCTTGAACGCAACCTGGCGCGACATCTTATTTGCCGTCAAACTCCACAGTGAACCATTACAAACCAGGAGACGCCATGATTGAGCTCAAGATTCCCGAAGTTGGCGAATCAGTCCAGGAAGCGCTGCTTGCGCAATGGCTCAAGCGGGACGGAGAGTCGGTCCGCAAGGACGACATCCTGTTCGTTATAGAAACCGACAAGGTTACCCTTGAGATTTCAGCGCCGGCTGACGGTGTTTTGAGAATCCTTGTCCCGGAAGGACAGACCGTGAAGGTCGGGGCGGTCGTCGGGCAAATTGAGGAGACTGCGGAGAAGAAAGGCGCCGCGGGTGTAAAAAAACCGCCCGAACCGGCGGAAAAAGCCCCCGAGGAAGAGAGCAAGGCCCCTCGTCCTGAGGCGCCCGGACCCGCCCCGCCGGAACGGCGCGCACCCGAACCTTCGCCCCCACCCCGGCCGGAAGGGGCTACGCCATCCAAGCCGATCATCTCCTCGCTGGTCCGCGCCCTGGCGGAGGAAAAGGGAGTTGACCTTTCCGCCGTCACGCCCACGGGCCCCGGAGGAAGAATTACCGAAGGAGACGTTCTGCTTTTCGTTGAGCAGCATGCGCCTGAAAAACCGGCGGCACAGGCGCCAAAACGGGAACACCCCCCTGCCGCACCCGCGCAGGAAGAAGGGCTATATCCCGCCCGCGAAGAAATTATCCGCAAGCCCATGTCCCCGATTCGGCAGCGGATTGCTGCAAGGCTCCTGGACGCCCGTCAAAATACCGCAATGCTCACAACGTTTAACGAGATCGACATGAGCCGGGTGCAGGCGCTCAGGAAACAGTTCGGGGAAGAGTTCCGGCAGAAACATGGAATCCGGCTTGGGATAATGTCCTTTTTCCTCAAGGCAAGCGTCGCCGCCCTGAAGCAAATGCCCGAGGTCAATGCCTTCATCGAGGGAAATGAAATTGTTTATCATAACTATTATCACATAGGCGTGGCGATCGGGGCTGAGCGAGGCCTGGTAGTACCGGTAATCAGAAATTCCGGCAGTCTCGGGTTCGCGGCCCTTGAGCGGGCGATCGCCGATTTCGCAAAAAAGGTCGAGGAAAACAGGCTCGATATCTCAGATCTTGAAGGAGGGACCTTCACGATCACCAACGGGGGGGTTTTCGGCTCGCTTCTCAGCACCCCCATTTTGAACCCGCCCCAGAGCGCCATCCTTGGTATGCACAAGATCGAGGACCGGCCCGTCGTGGCAGCCGAACAGATTGTCATCCGGCCGATGATGTATGTGGCGCTCAGTTACGATCATCGGATAATCGACGGCAGGGAGGCGGTTACTTTTCTGCGCAGGATCAAGGATTTGGTCGAAAATCCCGAGCGCATAATGATTGAGTTATGATTTAGGGGGATATGGATGCCTGAGAAATTCGATCTGATCGTGATCGGCGCGGGGCCCGGCGGTTATGTTGCAGCCATCCGCGCGGCTGAGCTGGGCATGAAGACGGCCTGCGTCGAAAGAGACGCCCGCCCTGGAGGGGTCTGCCTGAATGTGGGATGCATCCCGAGCAAGGCGCTTCTGGAATCGACGGAACAGTACAGCATTGCAAACAAGCGTCTTGGCGAACACGCAATAAGGGTGGAAGGGGTCTCAATCGATCTGACCCGGTTAATGGAGCGAAAAGAAAAAATCGTTTCCGGTCTGACTGAAAACGTCCGCAAGCTGATGGAGGGCAACGGCGTGCGGCTGATTCGGGGATCTGCGCGCCTGAGAACCGCCGGGGAAATCGAGGTGCTCGACCCGGACCAGACCTCCGAATGCTACGACGCTCAGGCGCTCCTGCTTGCGACCGGGAGCGAGCCGGTAGAGCTCCCGTTTCTGCCATTTGACGGCGAAAGGGTCGTAAGCTCGACGGAGGCGCTGAAATTCGAATCGGTCCCGAAACGGCTGGGAATCATAGGAGGAGGCTATATAGGCCTTGAACTCGGGTCTGTCTGGGCGCGCCTGGGATCCGATGTAACCGTGATTGAAGTTTTACCAAGAATCGCGTTTACGCTTGACGGACAGACAGGCAGGCGTCTCGAACGGCTGCTCCGCCGGGATGGCCTCAATTTCCGCCTCAAAACAAGAGTAGCGCGAGGCGCGAACGCCGGAGGCGCAGTGAAACTGTTCCTCGATTCGGACGGCGGTAAAGAGGAAGAAGCCGAATTCGACAGGGTGCTTGTCGCGGTAGGCAGAAAGCCCCTGGTCCGGGGCCTTGGACTGGAGGAACTCGGAATCCAGCTCGACGCGAGGGGCTTCGTCATGGTTGACGAAAATTACCGGACAAATGTTCCGGGAGTTTATGCCATAGGGGACCTGATACCCGGCCCGATGCTCGCCCACAAGGCGTCGGCGGAAGGGATCGCCGCAGTCGGGCGAATTGCGGGACTTGCAGGCGAGGTCGACTACGATTCCATTCCCGCCGTGGTCTATACCTCCCCTGAAGCGGCATCTGTGGGAAAAACCGAAGAGGAGCTCAAAACCCTCGGGGTCGCCTACAGATCGGCGGTTTTTCCGTTTTCCGGGACCGCGCGGGCACAGTGTCTGGGCGAGACGGACGGATTTGTTAAAATCCTCGCACGCTCCGGCTCCGGACGCATCCTGGGCGTACACATCATCGGTCCGCGCGCCTCTGAACTGATCGCCGAATGCGTCATCGCCATTCAGTCACATATGAGCGCCGAAGAGCTGAGCCGAACCGTTCACGCCCACCCCACCCTGTCGGAAGCCGTGCATGAGAGCGCGGCCATGCTGCTCAGAAGATGACTCATGCCGGCGGAAGACGGTCTACTGGATCGCTTGCGTGCGGGGTGAGGCCGCCAAGTTCTGTTGAAATTTGGCATAGTAGTTTAGAATAGAGGCATCCCAATCTTGAAAGCAGCACATCCATGGCAAGAATGGATTCACCAGCTCAAAGAAAGTTTGGCTTAATCGGGGGTGGAGAGATTGAATCGCAGCATCAATCATGGGAGGCGCGGATATGGAATTTAAGGAAATCATCTATGAGAAGGACAGAGGCATCGCCAGAGTCATCATCAATAGACCTCAAAGATATAACGCTTTTACGGCCCTAACGCTCGAAGAGATGTTTTCGGCGTTTCGTGATGCATGGGCGGACAAAGAAGTGGGAGTGGTCGTTCTGACCGGTTCGGGAGATAAGGCGTTTTGCACCGGCGGGGACCAGAAAACCAAAGAGGAGGAAGGATATGGCCGGGGGGAAGCCAAATTCGAACTGCTGGACGCCTACGGGCAGCTCATCAGCATCATTCGAACGATACCCAAGCCGGTAATCGCGGCGGTAAAAGGCTATGCGATCGGCGCCGGACACGTCCTGCATATAATCTGCGACCTCACCATCGCCTCTGACAACGCCCGATTCGGTCAGGCCGGCCCCAGGGTGGGCAGTTTCGACGCCGGCTTCGGCACAATCTACCTCGCCAGGATTGTCGGGGAGAAAAAAGCCAGGGAAATCTGGTACATGTGCAGACAGTATTCCGCCATGGAAGCTCTTGAGATGGGCCTGGTCAACAAAGTCACGCCGAAGGAAGAACTGGATGGGGAGGTGGAGACCTGGGCGCAGGAGCTTCTCGCGAAAGCCCCCACTTCACTTGCATGTCTCAAAGCCTCATTCAACGCCGATACCGACCACGCCACAGGGATAACGGCGATGGCCCGTCACGCCGTCAGTCTCTACTACCACTCCGAGGAATCTCACGAGGGCGTTCAGGCTTTCCTGGATAAAAGGCCCCCGGACTTTGCAAGGTTCAGAAAATAAATGAAAGCAGGGTCTCAATCTCAAGAAGAGATGAGGTAAATTTCAATATCCCGAAGACAGGGCAAGCCGGCGTGTTCTTTTCCCCCTGAGCGGCTGCCTCATTTGCTCAGGCCACGAACAAGGACGCCCAAACCAAGTCGTTGACCTTTCGCCCACAAGATGGGATACTCGATTCCCGATCCGCTCAGCAGCATTTACTAAAGTTTTTTATCACGAAGCTTCGTGTTCTGCGCGCCCAAGCCAGGTGAACGCGGACCTGCCACGAAGGGATGAGCTCCAAAAATCCCGGTTTTGGAATTGTGGAGGGAGAGCGATTTGTTCCACGGTGTCGACGGGGACTGAACCGCCCATTTAACAGAATTGGAACAAGAGATGTCCGCTGTCTTTTCGGCCCTTCCGGCGCCAATCGACAAAACCGAATGCCAATCCGCACCGACCCCGCATAAGGATGCACGCGCTTTAACGCCGGCGATGAAAGGCATATCCCCGGTTCGTTCAAGCCTTCGCCTTGCGGCTCGAATATTTGGCAAGGCTACATCGGCATTGCTTCTCGCCGGCCTGGTGATGCTGTCCGGCTGCGGTGGAGATCGGAAGCAGGTCAATCTCTTTGAAGGTACGGCAGCGCAGGACTTGATGACCGAGCTTTCCAAAAAAATCGGACACCCTGCCAGGGCGCTGAATGTTGACATCACGCCGCTTTCTCTAATCGTTCGCGTGCAGGACCCGGCGCAACCCTCTCATATAGACGAATACAGTCTCGAACATGAGTATGTGCTCAACGGCTTATACCATAACGTGCGCGTATCCGGCCCCAAGCCGGTGCAACTCACTCTTATCAACGAGAACCTCGAGGAAAATCTTTTTGACCTCAGCGAAGTGAACATGGCAGGCGTCGCAGAGGCATCAAAGTCCGCCGTTGATCGCACCTCGTTCGAAGACGGCGCGGTCGCGACGATTCACATCCAGCGGGAGCTGTTCCTTATGCCATCGGCTCATTGCGGCGATGTCGAGTGGGAAATCCAGGTGAAGAGCGACCGTGAATACGCCAGTGCTTACGCCGACGCCAAAGGGCGCGTAAACCGTCTCAATCTCGACGGAACCAACCGCGCGAAGAACCTCAACCTCTTTGCCGACGTGAAGGAGACGCAACACATCGTCGGCATGATGCGCGAGGTCTTCGGCAGCGCCCCCGGCATTCTGAAGCTTCACCTGAACAAGAACTTCCTGGGCTTCGATGCGCGCGATCCACAGAAACCAAAAAGGCTGATGAGCTTTACGGCCAACCTCAACGGCGTCTTGATGCGCGGCGACGCATTCAATGGCGGACCCGGCGCGCCTCAGCTTCCTAACGACCGGTTCTTCGCTGTGGACGATGTTGACTGGTCGCGCATCCCAGAGATGATCGAGCAGGCCCAGTTGAAGCTCGAGATTCCCAAAGGCGGCTTATCTGCGGTCACTCTGGACAAACCGACCTTTGAGGGCAATGCGCAAGCGCTGCGTTGGACAGTCGAAATCCGGGATGCAGAGGGTGAGAACGGCGAAGTGGAGTTCGATCCCAAAGGCGCCGTCATGCAGGTAAAACTGCCCAAGAGCCGGCATGTCAGAGTGAACATGTTCGAACCTGATGGGGCCGGGAAAGCCATCCTCGGCATCAAGAAAAGGTTCGGCCCCCATGCGAAGCTCATCGAGTTGCGATTCGATGAACACCGAGCTACAATCACGGCCGCCAACCCAAAACAGCCCGGCCGCCTTCGTGACTTCCTGTATGACGAGGACCACTTCGCCGACTTCCCCGGTACGGACATGACGCCCTTCTACCGCGGTTTTGGCGCTGAGTCATTCTTCGATCTCGACGAAATTGAAACCGCTCTTTCTTCGAAGTTGGCGCAGATGGAGAAGACCACGCTCGAGCGCCTGAAAATCACCGAGGGCAAAATTGAATTCATTACAATTACTAAACACCCGAAGATGCAGCCCATCAACCGGAAAGTCACCGTCGAGATTCGGGAAGAGAGCGCCGGCAAGAACGGGTGGGTGACATTTGACTTGCAAGGCAATGTGGTGTCCGTGGCGCCTCTTGGTTGATCGTATCTGTGGCGCACTCCGATTCGGAGGACTGAGGGCAGGCGGAAACAGGGCCAAACGGAAAACCTATAAGATGGAACAGGAGAGGGGTAATGATGAAAAAACTTAACAGAAAGAATCTAATGGTAGCCGTTCTAGCTCTAGTCATGATCTTTGGAGTGAATGCATTTATAGCGCCACGAAGCTTCTCAGCCGGTGAAGAAGGGATAAGGGAAGCTGCCGACTTCGATGTAAATACATCCATGATGGAGAATCTGGCTGGGCTCAAAGGCAAGAGCGTAACACTCACTTTATCATCAGGCCAGACAATTACCGGCATAGTGAGTGGCGTTAAAGGCAACCTCCTGCACCTTGCTAAAATAAGCCAGAAAGAATTTTATGATGCTCTGGTGGCTACTGACCATATCACCGCCATTGAAGCGAAAGTCAGATAGAAGATACATTGTCCGGCCAAAACACGGCGGCTTAAAACTTATTCTTCAACCATTTTACCGCTGACAGCGAAAAATTTCTGCTTATCGCTTTTGTGCGGATGCCCTGAAAACTCGTAAAGGTTCCAGGGCTCGAGTTCTTCCAGAGGCGCTCCAGCGCGCTGGAACACCTCTTTGGCGGGCAGGAAAACCGCGTCCTCCTCATCCATCACACGCAGCAGCACAAGCGTATACTCGGGGTGGAACCCGGTCTTCACAATACGGCCGCCGATATTACCTGAAACATTCTTATCGGCATTCTGAGGGTCGTAATTCAAGTCCCCGGGGTGTTTTGACCTTGTCCGGATCGCCCAGGGGCAGGGCCGAATCAATTTCCCACTTGCCTTCTTCTTTCTTGAAGGAAATCATCTCCTCCATACGGGTGCGCGGCCGCTCTATTTCGCGCATGGCCGGAAATTGCCCAAGCAAATAGAGGGTGGCGCTTTGGCCGTCCCTGCCCTTCGCAACATGCTCCACCTCGTATGATTCCGGTATTTGAGCGCGCGCCAGCAACAGGAAGTAATGGCGATCCTGTCTTTTCACTATCTCCCTGTTGATATCCTTTTGTTGTTCAATCGTGCGCAGTGATAGCATTTTTTTTAGTTCACCCGCTTTGGCTGCAGAATTGTGCTCATCGAAGGCGCGCGTGAGTTCGGCAGCATCCTGGGCCAAAACGGGGCCTGCGACGACCAGGCACGCCAGCAACACGATCGAAAAGAAACCGAGCCTGTCAAACATGGGGCGCTCCTTTCTATCTAGGACTGCCCACCTTGCGATAAACCCCGGCGGCAGTGACATGGAAGCCGAAACCGCAGATACCTTCTTGAGTTACAGTGAGCTTGTCCTTTGTGAATTTCATCGTAATCAAGCACTCATCCTGAGCATCTTCGGGCTTGAATGTCGCGGTGTCCCCCTCGATGAAAGCAATGCCGCCGGCTTCTCCTTCGTTTTCCGACGGACCAGCGGGCGTGTTGTACCTGTAAATACCTGAAAACGAGACCTGGAGCCGCTGCTTGCCCAGGGCCCGGATATTGAACGCGCCATTTTTGTTCTCCCATGAGCCATTGACCTGCGCTGCCGTCACTATCGTTTCTGTGCCGGCCTTGACTCGATGAACCGGCAGAACAACCGCCAACACTGCACACCACATCATTAAAGCAAGTAAAGCTCTCTTCATTATCGCTTCTCCAGGTTTCGATTCAGCTCTTACATTGCCTGCGGTATCGCTGTCAGCTTCCACGGTTCTGCTTGTCTTTGCGTCAGCCGGCCGACTGTATTACTAAATCCAAGATCCGGCCGTTCGGAGCACACGCCAGATTACTTTGCTCGCGCCTTCATAAGCATTTCTATCACTTCGTCATTGGAGGCAAGCATCAGCGCGGTCTTGCCGTGTTTATTCCTGGCATCGACCTCTGCCCCTTTGGCGAGCAGCACCTGCACGACCTCAGGGTGGCCATTCTCAGAGGCGCCCATCAACGCCCTTACGCCTTCCTCGTTCGAGGCATTGACCTCGGAGCCCTCGGCCAGCAGCGCCTGCACGACCTCTTTGTGACCATTCTGAGCGGCAATTATCAATGCGGTTATGCCGTATTCGTTCCTGGCATTGACGTCGGCCCCTTTGGCGAGCAGCACCTGCACGACCTCAGGGTAACCGTTCTGAGAGGCAAACATCAGCGCGGTTGTGCCGTTCTCGTTCCTGGCATTGACATCGGCCCCTTTGGCGAGCAACGCCTGCACGACCTCACGGTGGCCAAACCGGGAGGCAATCATCAACGCGATATGGCCGCCCTTGTGCCTGGCATTGACCTCGGCCCCTTTGGCGAGCAGCGCCTGCACTACCTCACTGTGGCCATTATGGGAGGCAATCATCAACGCGGTTAAACCGTTCACGTCCCTGGCATCGACCTCGGCCCCACCGGCGAGCAGCACCTGCACTACATCACTGTGACCATTCTGGGAGGCGCCCTTCAACGCCGTTATGCCTTCCCCGTTCTGGGCATTGACCTCGGCGCCCTCGGCCAGCAGCGCCTGCACGACCTCACGATGGCCATTATTGGAAGCAAGCATCAACGCGGTTATGCCGTATTTGTGCCTGGCATTTACCTCGGCGCCCTCCGCCAGCAGAAGTTTGACCTCGGGCAGATTGCCGTGCATTGCGGCTTCAATGAAATCATTTACCTTGCGACGCGCCAAGAACTTTGTCCAAAACCCCATGCGTTTTGTCCGGTTTCTTTAGTCTAAACAGGATGAGGCAAGCTAAATATCCGCCTGCGCCCAGCCCGCTATTGAATCAGCAGGATACCCGTTATGGCGACGATGTTGCCAATAATGAATAACAGGACGGTAAAACCTATTAAATCACGAATGCTTATGTTGGCTATCGCCAAAAGGGGCAATGCCCAGAAGGGGCAGACAACATTCCAGATACTCTCGCCCCATGCAACACCCATGGCGACTTTCCAGGGCTCGACGCCCAACTGCGCGGCAGCGGGCAGCATGAACGGCGCCTGCACAACCCAGTGCCCCCCGGCAGAAGGAATAAAAACACTGATAACGAGAGAACAGAAGTAACAAAACATCTCGAAAGTCCTGTAAGAAGACATCTGCAAAAGCCAGCCGGATATCACGAAGACCAGGCCGCTTCCCTTCATAATCCCCATTATGCCGGCATAAAAGGGATATTGCAGAATAATCCCGGCGGCGGTGTTGCTTCCCTTGCTTACAGCTTTTGAGTAGTTGATGAGCGTACCATGGGCAAGTATCCCAAGGGTCAGGAATGTGAATATGATTATATTCAAGTTGAGGTTAAACCCATTTTTTCCAAAATAATAAATGAGATATATGAGGCCCATCAATCCCAGTGTGTAGTTTAGGATTTTGCTGGACTCAACGCGATCCGCCAATTGCTTTTCGACAGGGCCTGCAACAACTGCAACCTGTTCTTCCTGGAGGAGCGCAGGATCGGCCAAAACGGTATCTTCCTTTTTCGGAATCATCAGTACGAGCACAAAGGGAATTACGATAGCGAGGGTAATGGCGATAAATAGCGCCTGAGGATGAAAGATGGTTTGGGAGAGAGGAATGAGCCCAATATCCTTTTCCAAGAAATGCCCTTTGGTGTTCACGAGCAGGGGAACAGATGCTGAAAGGCCGCCATGCGTAATGATGATTCCGGAAAAAGCCGCCGCGACCATAAGTCGAAAATCCACATCCGGATGCAGTTTGGCGGCTTCTCGAGCGAGCAGGCCGCCCGCGATCAAGCCCAGCCCCCAGTTCAAGTAATAGAGAGCCATCGAGACAAAACCAATGAAAAGGACGGTCTGCCAGGGAGTGCGAGGTATGCGCGCGATAGCCTGCAGAAACCTGCGCACGACCTGGGCCGAGGCCAGAGCATAGCCCGTAATGATTACAAGCGTCATCTGCATGGCAAAGGCCAGGATGTCAAAAAATCCCTGCCCCCAGTAATTGACTATCTCCACGGGGCCTTTGTGGGTTATGCCCATCGCCATAGCAACCACTACCAGCGAGATGATCCAGGCAATTGCAAAAGGGTCGGGAAGATACTTTTGCATCAGGTTTACGAAAAACATGAGAATTCTGTTTATCATCTTTTCATACCTCACTTCTGTTTGGCGATGCGCTTATCCTTTCAGTTCGACGATCAAACATAGAATGCCGACGCCTTTAACTGGTTTATGAGCTTTTTCATAAACTTCTTTCTGATTTCCGGGATCTCTTCCTTCCGATACTTGTAAAATCCCTCTCCTGTCTTGATGCCCAGCTTCCCTTCCTTTACCTTCCGCCTCAAAAGGTTATTGGAAGACTGGGAATTATCCATTACCTTCAGCAGGTTATCACCAACGATACACCAGATGTCCAACCCGCCGAAGTCGGCCACCTCCAGTTGTCCGGTCGTTGCGTACCTGAAGGCCGGCCCGAACTTAAGGGCCTTGTCCACGTCTTCCGGCGCCGCGATACCCTGTTCGATGATCGAGAAAGCCTCCCTGGCGACACCCTGCTGAATCCGGTTCGCCACAAGACCGGGGACGTCTTTGAGGACCTTGACCGTTTGCTTCCTGATCCCGGCATAAAGTTGTTCGACCTCCGCATAGATCGATTCAGGCATATTGCCGAAAAAGGACAGCTCCACGATGGGCATGAGGTGGGCCGGGTTATACCAATGGTTCACCATCACCCGCTGTTTGCGCTCATCACCAAGGCGAGCCGTCATATCGTTTAACTTCAGACTGGACGTATTACTGGACAGAATGGCATGCGGCGGGGAGTATCCGTCCAGTTCCTGAAATAAGCGCTGCTTGAGCTCCAGTTCCTCAGGGACTACCTCTATTACATAATCGCGGTCCGCCACCGTTTTTTTCAGATCCGTGAATGTTTTGATTCTCTGAAGGGCTGCCCCTATTACATGAGGCTCAATGAATTTTTCCTCGGACAACAGCTCGAGCTCTTCCCTGATTTCTTCTATCGCCGCATTCAGCCTGGCGTCATCTATGTCGTATATATTGACATCATATCCATACATGGCAAAAGACTCGGCAATACCATGCCCCATCGTTCCCGAACCCACTACGGCGATTTTTTTGATCATGACACACCTCCATTCTGAGTTTGATTCAATGTGGAGCGCATTTGCCGGACCGTTACTCGAACAGGGAAAGGATAAACTTTTCCCATATACTAATGAAAAAGGCAAGCTGCGCGCCAAGGGTTTCAGCAATTTCAGGATATGTCTTCTTGCCCTGTGCAGCAAGAGATGCGGCGGTCTTCGCAAAACTCACAGCGGCCGGCCTGCCCGCTACACGCTCTCACGACGCAGAGTGGTTATTTTTTTTCGGTAGAGTATTATATAAGTTTATCATACGAGGGTGCCATAGGCTGAATGCGCGTTTCGGGACCTTAGCCCGGCGCCCAAGAGATCCCGTTCGCCGGTGAGACAAAAGAATTGAAAAAACATATCCGAAAATATTACGAGCAACTGCACCAAGGGCAAAAAAGGCTCAAGGCCCCCGGATTGGGCGGCAAATCCCTGGCTGCAGAACTTGGTTATCCTGCCGGCCTCATTGATCGCCTTCCTGATGAGATATGGGAAGATTTCCTGCCCTGCGGAAACGTGCTCCACCATCTGCATCCAAAACCTGGTGACAGGGTTCTTAACCTAGGCTGCGGGACCGGGGTCGATTCAATTATGCTGAAGCTCTCTGCCGGCTCCGGCTTCAGGATAGTGAACCTGGATTCGGCGATCCCGGCGCTGATAAAGGCCTGGGCCCTGGCTGGACAATCTTTTCCGGGTCTTGAGTTTGAATTCGTCTGCGCCGATGGCGACAGCCTTCCTTTTAGGCCGGGTTCCTTTGAGTGGATAATTCTAAATGGAGTGTTCAATCTCTTCCCGGAGAAAGGCGATCTGATCGTCGAGCTTTCCCGCGTACTGAGGCGGGGTGGGGTCGTGGCAGGGGCCGATCTATGCCGAAGGGGAATTCTTCCGGACTACTTCGCCTCCGAGCCGGACGCATGGGCGTGGTGCATGAGCGGCGCTCTGTCGCAGAATGAATTGAGCGCGGCATTCGACGCCGCCGGATTCGCAAAGCTCGCTTTGGCCGCCGAAAATATGGATGAATACTTTGACCGGGCGACTTTCGCGTTTCGAAAGCGGTAGCGGAGAAAAGCTTAGACAGGATTAGCGGAAAGGGCTATGGCGCAGGGCATTGAGGGATTAAATCCATCCCTGAATTGAGGAATTAAATTCCTGAATCTCTCAATTCTCTCTACGCTACGTGCGCGGGCCGTCTAATCGATGTTTTGCTCGGCAACCATCCGGATCGCTTTGGCAGGGCACTCCTGCGCGCAGATGCCGCATCCCTTGCAGTAATCATAGTCGATTTTCACAGGGATGGACTTCGTGACGATTCCCTCGGGGCAATACATCCAGCAAAGAAAACAGGGTTTGTTTCCTGTTTTGGACAGAATGCATTTCGAGCTGTCTATTTCAGGTCGCGAGGATCTCCAGTCGCCGGTCATTCCGGCCTCAGCCGTGCAAAGTTTTCCTCTGGCAACTGTAAAGGGGTCTTGATGAGCTTTGCTGGATTCCATGTAATCTTCCTTTTATTATTAGCGCGCCAAGCGTCTTTGCGGCTAAAGGGAACAAAGGAAAGCTCCCCAAGCCGGCCGGTGGAATAAATCAGGAGCAGCCATTCCCCGTGGTCCTGGAAACAATGGTTCCCTTGCACGCCAGCCTTGCGCCAAGCACATTCTTTTGGCCCTCATCACCCTTGAAATGGTTTCTCAGGGCCTTTTCGATGCTTTCCATGCCAATAAGTCCGGTGGCCTTGGAGAACCCGCCCAAAATCGCCGTATTGAACATGACCGCCCCGGAGATAATGAGGCCGGCTTCTATGGCCCACTGCGTTGCGTCAGTCACTGCAACCCGCAGGTGCGACGGCAAACCTATCTGATCGGGCGATTTCCGGCTGTTTATAATAACGATGCCGTCCGGTTGGATTCCTGCTGCGACGTCCACCACGCGCAGTATGGTGTCGTCGAGCACGACCACCACCGCAGGCTTCTGAACCAGGGAGAAGGTCCTCACCGGCTCGCGCGCAAACCTGTTTGAGGCGATGACAGGAGCGCCTCTTCTTTCGGCCCCGAAGAACGGAGCGGCTGTTACTCCCTTGTACCCGTCGTAGTAGGCGGCTTGAGCCAGAATCTCAGCAGCCGTGACCGCGCCCTGACCACCGCGACCGTGCCATCTCACCTCAATGTATTTGCTGTTCATTTTGCCGGCGACCTCATTTTGTTCTATTCCCTGAAGCAAGTAATTTTTTTGACGCAGGTTAATAGCTTTTTCGCGGCCCCAAGTCAACCTCTCTCATTCGATTCCTGTAGCTATCCGATTTCCAGTCTCACATTTCCCTGTTATGGTTTATGCTTATAAGGTTGTCAATGCACGGAACGTTTTCCTTGTTCTACTTTTGAAAGGGGCAGCCGATGCCGGAATATCAGGAGCTTGAACGAAGGGAGCCTCAAGAGCGCACTCTTGACCACCTGAATCTCGAAAACGGCCTGATTGTCTATTTCATCGGCCGGTCCAGCCCGCCTGTCGCCGGGCGCTGCCAGGTCCGACTGCTGATTCGGGCGGCTGTGGAACCGACCGAGGACCATTTCAGCAACTACCCCGACCCCTCAGGGGCGCTTCGCCGGTTAATATCGCTTGCCGGCCCCGACCCGGTTGAGTTCCAGACAGTTAAGATACGGAACTTCGTAGTCCTAAAGGAGGTCGAAAAGACCTTACAAGAGATGATGGATGAATTTATTCGCTCAAGTCTCAAATACATGAAAAATCCCGGCTTTGCAGCAAAATTTATCAGGAGAAAGTATGAAGAGCTTTTTGCCAGGGCTGCTGTACGCAGCGCGCACGAGGAGGCGCTGAGGAAGATTGAGGAGGAATGATTTGCGAGTTTCGGACGGGATTTTGTTCGAAGTCCATCCACAGCGTTTGATCCTGAGGGATCCCGGCGAGCAGATCGATGCGTTATCGCCCCGGGGAGCGCTGCCGGGGATTGAGGGCGCGATTGAAGTGCTATAAACAGGAAAGGAACGTGATGAGCATCGCCAGGGTGTTCATAGTTGGAAGCGGACTGATGGGCAGCGGCCATAGCACAGGTATGCGCCCAGGCAGGGCTGAGTGTGGCCCTGCACGACGAGAAACCCGAAGCTGTCGAAAAGGCCCTGAAAAGCATATCGTGGTCAGTCGGCAAGCTTGTGGAAAAGGGATCTGTGGCTGGCCCGGCGGAGGCGATCACGTCGCGCATCGGCACGTCGGGCAGTATGGAAGCTGCAAGTGAGGCCGATCTGGTTATCGAGGCAGTTTTTGAAAACCTGGACCTGAAACGCGAGATTTTCCGCAAGCTGGACAGTGCGGCAAACCCCGGCGCAATCCTTGCGAGCAACACAAGCGCAATTTCCATTTCCTGCCTGGCGGCAGAGACGCGGCGCGCCGACAAGGTGCTGGGCATCCATTTCTTTTCTCCTGTGCCGATGATGGCTGCAGCGGAAGTGATAAGAGGAACGCACACCAGCGAAGAGACCTTTGCTTCAGGCGCAGCTTTCGTCAGGCAGGTCGGAAAGGAGCCTATACTGGTTAAGCGTGATATTCCGGGTTTCGTCATCAATCGCATTAATTACAGGGCCAATATCGAGGCGATGCGCCTGGTCGAGGATGGGGTGACCACCGTGGAAGATATCGACAAAGGGCTGCGGCTGGCCTCCGGAAGGAAGATGGGGCCTTTTGAAATCGGCGACATGGTAGGCCTGGACGTGACCTATGGCGCCCTGATGTCAATCTATGAGGAAACAAGAGATTCTTCTTTCTACCCGCCGGCCATTCTTCGGCTGAAGGTAAAAATGGGACATCTGGGCAGGAAGACCGGCAGAGGCTGGTACGAATACAATCCGGACGGAAGCATGAAGAAGAAGTCCGCTTAGAGAAGACTTACCGCTTTAAAAATCCCTCTAAGTCCACCCCTAAAAAAGGGGGACTTCAGACGCACGATCGCGCCAACCCCCCGGACCCGATCCGGGGCCGGCGGCGCGCTCCCGAGCGATAATCCCGGCTGCGGCGCCTCGCCGCCCGCCGCTGATGGAGGGCGAGATAATGGAAAAAGCAGTCATCCTTTCCGGGGTGCGCACGCCTATTGGCGCCTTCGGAGGAAGTCTCAAAGCCGTCCCGGTCTATGAACTCGGAGCTTTGGTCCTCAATGAGGCCGTCAAGCGGGCCGGCATTCAACCCGCCCAGGTGGAAGAGGTCGTTATGGGCCAATCCTACCAGAATGGAGAATGCGCCAATGCCGCAAGGTTCGCCGTCCTGGCTGCGGGTTGGCCTGAAGCGGTTCCCGCCGTTACCATTGATCGGCGCTGTTGCTCGGGCGTTGACAGCATCATTTTCGCCGCACTCAAAATCCAGACGGGTAACGCCAGGGTAGTTGCAGCCGGCGGCCTGGAATCGATGAGCCAGGCCGAGCTCTACCTGCCGGGGGATATCCGGTGGGGATTGGGAGGCCGCATGGACCAAAAATGGGGCTTCATGCCACGGGGCCATGGAGCGCTTCCGATGTGGGGGCTCCCCTTTTTCGACCGCATTCAGCGCGCCCGCGTGATGTCTCAGCCGGTCGAACGCTACGACGAGCTCGATTCGATGATGACGTGGGCGGAAGCTGCGGCAAAAGCAGAGGGCATTACCAGGCAGTCTGCCGACGAGTGGGCACTCAGAAGTCATCAGCGGGCCTGCGCCGCCGTTAAGCAGGGTAAGTTCGCGGAAGAAATCGTCCCGGTCCCGATCTCACTGGAAAAAGGCCGGAAGGGCTTTTTCATCGAAGACGAAACCCCTCGCCCGGGCGCCAGCATCGAGAGACTGGCTAGGCTCAAAGCAGTCTATCCCGGCGGCATATGCACGGCCGGGAATTCTTCTTCGGAAAACGACGGAGCAGCGGCAGTCGTGCTTGCCTCTGAGAGTCTGGCCCGCGAAATGGGAATTAAACCCCTTGCCCGATTCATAGCGGGCGGCAATGCGGCCTGCGATCCAACCTTGACCTACCCGGCCGTCAAAACGGCGGTCGATAAGGCTCTTCTCAAAGCAGGCCTGGCATTGGACGATTGCGCGCTGATCTAGATTCAGGAGGTGTTTGCCGCTCAGATGCTTGCCGAGCCAAGATCATGGGCCTTACCGAGCGGGAACGTGATCTCAAGGTAAACGTCAATGGTTCGGAAATTTCGCTTGGGCACCCGATTGGCGCTACCGGCACAATGCGAATGGTGACCCTTGTGAATGAAATGCGACGGCGGGGCGCAACTTTCGGGCTCGAGACAATCTGCGGGGGCGGAGGCCAGGGAGTGGCCATCGTCTTGGAAGGTGCATCCTGATTCAAATATGGTGCAGATCGAGATGTTGTTTGACAATATTGCAGACTCGCATTAAGATTTTTTTGGCTGACAGCCGTTAGGGGCGCCCGTCTAGAGCCGGGCTGAGAAAAGCCCTCGATACACCTGATCTGGGCAATGCCAGCGCAGGAAAATGGCTTGTGAAAAAGGTTGATAGCTGTGCACAGGACCGTCTCCCTGCCGTGGGGGTACGGTCTTTTTAGTTTATCGGACGAAAGCAAAATCAAAAGAATCGTTCCCCGAAGCCTGATGGAAAGTGAACCCGTCGAATCGGGAGACGCATTTGAGATAGTCAGGCTGGTTGGAGGGGGTTAGTGGGAAGAATTGCTGAGGTGAGAACAGAGGTTGCCGGCAATCTGGCAGCCATCCGGGAGCGGATCAAGGCCGCGTGCGCACGTGCGGGCCGCGACCCCGAAGGGGTGAAGCTGGTCGGCGTGACCAAGACGGTCCCTATTGAGAGAATCCGCGAGGGAATAGAAGCTGGAATAGATATTCTCGGCGAGAATTACATCCAGGAGGCGAAGAGAAAGAGGGAGGCGCTGGCGGGGCTTCCGGTTTCCTGGCACTGCATCGGGCGCTTGCAGACAAACAAGGCGAAGACGGCCGTCGAGTGCTGCGACTGGATTGAAACGCTGGACCGCGAGGCCCTTGCAATCGAGCTTGACCGCAGGGCCGAGATTGCGGGCAGAAAGGTTGCGGTCCTGATCCAGGTAAATATTGGGGGCGAAGAGACCAAGAGCGGCATACGGCCCGACGAGCTGAATTCTTTCTTCAAACTTGTGTCGGGTTTTGACTGGCTGGATGTACGAGGATTGATGGCCCTGCCGCCCTTTTTCGACCAGCCGGAACGGGCGAGACCTTACTTCAGGCAGATGCGCGCATTCATGGATTCGCTCAGGCGCACGTCCCCCCGCCCCGAAAGGCTGACCGAGCTTTCAATGGGCATGAGCGGCGATTTTGAGGTGGCCATAGAGGAGGGAGCTACGCTTGTGCGAATCGGGACGGCCCTTTTTGGAAGCCGGCACAAAGAAGAATGAAGAGTGAAGGCTTTATACCAAGTTGCGTTCATTGAGCGTCTAATAACCCCAAACTGCGCGGGGGAAATCTTTTTCATTTTAAAGATACCCGTACCCCCCAGGATCTTGAGGCTCGGCCAGGTGGAGGGGGAGTGGGAGGCACGGTTCCTCACGAAAAGGAAAAAATCGTACGCTAAGTCGATCTGATTTCCGCTAGAAGGTCCGGGTGACGATCAAGCAGCTTGAGCAGTTTCACCAGCGCCAGAGGCGGCTTGGTCTTGCCGTTTTCATAACGTGAAAATGCATTGACGCCGCCGCCGAAAATCTTGCCGGCTTCTCGTTGATCGAGAGCAAGCTTCTTGCGCACAGCCGCAATGAATGCGGGATCAACAAAGGAAGCGTTCACCTGCTTGTTGAACTCCAGCATCAACGAACTGATACGCTCCGCTTCACTCTGTTCAAGCACGGCTTCGCCACACGCCGAGCAGAAATCACCCGTCACCATGGAAATGATCTTTGATTCGCCCTTATATATGTAAGGCATGTCACGGGTATCGCGCACCAATTCGGCGACTCCGCAAACTGGACATCTCATGATCATAGCTCCTTAAAAGACACGATGAACACTTCATCTACGACAGTCAGTTTCAGATACGCCTCACCTGCTGATGTTGAAGGTCGGTAAACGTCTTGCCAGATCCGATTATCGGCGTGCGTCGTCATGCTCTTATAAAAGTCCTTCGGCGTCAGCCTCATGACCACGCCGTAAATGCCGGCCGCATCGAATCCCAACACCGCCCCGCCTGCAAGCGCCGACAGAGTTATCCGCACCCTGCCTGCCTGGATCATGCCTTTGACGACCGATAGCTTCCAGTGAGGCGTGAGCTTTTCCATACGTCTATAAAATAACCCAATTGGTTAAATTTAGCACGTAGGTTAATGCTGGGTGTAAAACCGCAGCCGAAACTACGTGGGGTTGACCGTGTGGGCGCTGCACTCGCTTTACCTCAATGCTGTCCTCCCGCTGCCGTGCTCGGGGGGTTCTTCATGGTCATCGTGGTTTTATCTTCCGTGGTTCCCCAGTATAAGTCTCTGGCGCAGGACTTCATAGAGGACAACGGTTGCGGCGGATGCGGCATTGAGAGAATCCAGGGGGCCGGCGGGTGGAATTTGAACCAACAGGTCACATTCGCTTCTAATCAAGGGACGTAATCCCTTTTGCTCGTTTCCAATCACCAGGCAGAGCGGAACGGTAAAATCCGCCTCATAGGACCTTTTGCTTCCCTTAACTTCGAGGCCCGCCACCCAGTAGCCGGCCGATTTGAGCTGTTTGAGCGCCCTGGCCAAATTGGTAACCCGCGCTACAGGAACATAAACGGTAGCTCCAACCGCAATTTTTATCACGGTGGCGCTCACACTCGCCGATCGGTCTTTAGGGATTATTACCCCCCTGGCGCCCAGAAAGCAGGCGCTCCTGAGCATTGCCCCAAGGTTCTGCGGGTCCTGTATGCTGTCCAGGACAAGAAGCGGTTCCCGGTCGGCAAGAGGTTTTTCGAGCAGGGTCTCAAGTTCGGTGTAGGGGAACTCTGCTATCCTGAGGGCCACTCCCTGGTGGTGTGCGTGGCCCGCCAGTTGCGTTACGCGCTCACGGACGCTTCGGGTCACGGGTACCCCTCGTTTTAGTGCAAGTCCCTCGATCTCCTGCCCTCTTGAATCGCTTCGGGAAATCACAAGCTCGCCTGCGGCAATTTTCTCCGCACGCAGGGCTTCCCTTACGGGATTTGCGCCTGAAATCCAGATTTCGCGCTCAGAGGAATGAATCTTTTTCATTGAAAAAGTTTAAGAATCGGGATTTGAAAGCGACATCAGAAAGTTCTTCAGCCCGGCTGCCCGGACTACCCGGCCGGATCGGCCCGCCCGAAGGATCGCATTCAGGTCCTCGACCGCCTCCTGCAAGTTGTCATTGATGATGATGTAGTCATACCATGGCGATTCCAGAAGCTCGCGCCGGGCGGCGGCAACCCGGATGGCGAGTTGCTCCTCGGTCTCGGTCGCCCGATTGTGGAGGCGTTCCTCGAGCACATGCATCGAAGGAGGTAGAATAAAGATGGTTTTCGCGGCCGGATAGGCGCAACGGACAAAGCGGGCCCCCTGAACATCTATGTCCAGGAGCACATCGTCTCCGGCTTTAAGCCATTTGTCGACAAGGCGCCGGTCTGTTCCGTAGAGATGGCCGTGGACCTCAGCCCACTCAAGGAAGCGCCCCGCGCTTATTCCGCGCAGAAATTCCTCCATGGACAGGAAATGATAATCATGTCCGGCAACTTCACCTGAGCGGATCGGACGTGTGGTAGAGGAGACAGAAAACTTCAGCTTTGGACAAGAGGCAATTACTCTCCGGATGATAGTAGATTTTCCGACTCCGGAAGGGGCCGATACAATGAAGAGCTGCCCGGTAGTGGCTGGAGGGGGCATAGACCTGTCCCAAGGTATCGGGATTCTAAAGCTGCTTCACCAAGTTGGCCTCTTTGGAGTTTCCATCCAGAAGAAGCCTTTGGGCAATGGTTTCGGCCTGAACGCCGGACAGGATTACGTGGTCGCTGTCGGTGACAATTATTGAGCGGGTGCGACGGCCCATGGTCGCGTCTATCAATTTGTTTCCCTGCCTTGCGTCTTCTTTTAGCCTTTTCATGGGGGCGGACGCAGGCGATACGATCGCCACGACGCGATTAGCGATGACTGTGTTGCCAAAACCGATGTTGAGCAGTTTCACTTCCATGTTTTCTCCTGACGCCGGTTGGAGCGGTTATACAGGAAGGAGCAAATCCTTCTCCGATTCTGCCGAAGGGCGCCGCCCTCGATCAGTTCCCAAATGACTCTGCAGCGATTTTAGTTTCGTGTCGATCAGGAAGCCCGGATAAGAACCGGGTTTCCAATTGGAAAAGAACCGTTTCCAGATGGAAACCAGCCTGGTTCGCCACCGGATCGATATACACCAGCCCCTGGTTGGTCATGTCGACCAGACCATTGGATTCTCATAAAACACGATGGAAAAAGCAAGACAATTCCTGCCAACGGCCCAGGTTTTCTGAATTCGGGAATAATCATGACTCCTTGGCGAAAGAAAAGAAAATTTGATCAACTCGGAATGAGTTATCTCCACGCCGAAAGTAGCTTTCTGCGGTCCGGCCAATATTGATGAAGGAAAGTTCCGACTTATTTTGATTGGTAGGTTGAGCGGTGTATTTGCGCGCAACCGTGTTTTTACCCCGTATTCAACCAAACCTCGGGCAGACAAGGCGCTTGCCGGGCATGTTCATCTTCAAGTGAGGTCTTAATCGGGGAAATAGAATGCTGACGGAACCAAATGACTTTTCTCCCGTTATCGTGGCTGGTTGCCGCACACCCTTTCTGCGCTCGGGAACCGAATTCAGGGATCTTCTTACCTATGACCTGGCGCGCATAGCGCTCAAGGGTGTTATTGACAAGGCGAACCTGCGTGCCCGGGAAATCGAGCAGGTTATTTTCGGATGCGTGCTGAACGAACCACGAACGAGCAACGTGGCGCGTGAGGCGCTGATTGGAGCGAACCTGCCGCTTGAGATTCCAGCCCATACCGTCGCCATGGCCTGCATATCCGGCTCTCAGGCGATTTCGCAGGCCGCCGCGCTCATCTCGAGCGGTCAGGCCTCTACGGCCATAGCCGGGGGAACCGAGAGCCTCAGCAATATACCCATTATGTTTAAGCGCCCCATGAGGCGCAAACTGATGGAGATGCGCCGCCTCAAAAATCCTGTCGACTGGATCAAATGGGCTTTCGGGCTGCGGCTCGGCTACTTTCTCCCGGAGGTTCCGGAGATTGCGGAATTTTCCAACTCGTTGACCATGGGCCAGAGCTGCGACAGGCTCTCGGCCCGCTGGGGCGTCAGCCGGGAGGAGCAGGACCGGTATGCATTGAGATCTCATCGCCTGGCCTTTGAGGCGACCCGCAACGGGCTTTTTTCGGATGAAATCCTGCCGGTGCATGTCCCGCCCCGGTTCAAGCGCATCGAAGAAGACAATGGGATCAGGGGAGACACAACATTGGAAAGGCTGGCGGGGCTTCCTCCTGCCTTTTATTTTCCTTTTGGGACGGCAACCGCCGGGAGTTCCTCTTTTCTCAGCGATGGCGCAGCGGCGGTCCTGCTCATGTCTTACCGAAAGGCGAAAACCCTCGGGTACAAGCCTGTAGCGAGAATTGCCGGATTTTCTTTCCACGGGTGCGATCCGGACGATGAGCTTCTACTGGGTCCGGCTTATGCGGTCCCGAAGCTACTCGAAAAAGCCGGCGTCGCACTTTCGTCGATCGATGTTTTCGAATTCCATGAAGCCTTTGCCGGGCAGGTTCTCGCGAACTTGAACGCTCTCGACAGCGACGCGTTTGCGCGCGAAAAGCTGGGCCTGCCCTCAAAGGTGGGCGAAGTGAACATGGACCGGTTGAATACGAGAGGAGGATCTCTTTCCATCGGCCATCCGTTCGGCGCTACGGGCATCCGCCTTCTGATAAGCTGTTGCGACAGGCTTAGGCGGGAAAGCGGCAGCCTGGGCATTATTGCAAGCTGCGCGGGCGGCGGCCTCGGTCATGCAATGCTGATAGAGCGCTTGAGTTGAATCCGGATGCTGGGTGGCGGGTTTTTTATTTTGTATCCTGGGACCGGAACAGGGCGCAAGACGGGGAGAACTCATGGATTTTGTGAGACTCGAAAAGCATGAAGACGGAGTCCTGTTCGCTTTCATCGATAATCCACACGGCCGGATGAACACGCTGAGCGAACCCGTCATATCGGATATCGAAAGTGTGCTGGACGAAGTTGGGACAGACCATTTCGCAAAAGCCCTCGTTTTCATCAGCGCCAAGGAAGACAATTTCATTGTGGGGGCTGATATCCTGGAATTCGACAAGATGGGTGAGGCGGGGCATGCAAGGGAAATCCTCACCCGCGTGCATACCCTTTTCAACCGCATCGCCAACCTCCACTACCCATCGATCGCCGCAATAAACGGACCTTGTCTGGGCGGCGGGATGGAGCTTGCGCTCGCCTGTCATTTCCGGATTGCGACCGAATCGAGTAAGACCGTCCTTGGTCTTCCGGAAGCAACGCTCGGGGTTGCGCCTGCAGCAGGGGGGACACAGCGCCTGACCCGCACAGCCGGAATCAGAAGAGCGCTGCCGCTTATGCTGACCGGAAAACGGCTGAGCACCGACGAGGCAAGAACTCTGCGCATAGTCGATATTGTAGTCTATCCGGGGGACCTGCCAAATACGGTAAAGAGGTGCGTACCGTTTCTGAGGAAGAAATTCCCCAGGCAGGTTTCCCATCCGGCGTTGTTTTCACTAGACTGGTTGCTCGGAACTGTCCCACCAGCCCGAAGAGTCTATTTTCATACCGCGCGCAGGCGGGTTGCAAGACAGAGCGATGACCACTATCCGGCCCTTTTCAAGATAATCGACTGCGTGGAAGCGGGAATTGCGGGTACAATGTCCGATGGCTTCAAGGCTGAAATGGAGGCGTTCGGATCACTGGCGGCATCACCGCAGTCGCAGTCACTTCGGCATCTGTTTTACAGTCGGACCGGACTGAAAAAGAAACACTACGGGGCAGAGCCCGTTGGGGTCGAGCTTATCGGAGTCGTTGGAAGCGGGTTCATGGGGACAGGCATCGCCGCGGTGTCGGCGGACAGCGGGTACAGGGCAGCGATTAAGGACGTATCTCAGGAAAAGCTTTCGGTGAGCCTGAAGCAGATCTGGAAATCGTTGGACCGGCAGACCCGATCCAGGAAGCTGACGCCGGTCCAGAGGGACAAGATCTACAGTCTGGTTATTCCCGCTGTGGATTACTCCAGTATTTCAAGCGCAGGGCTCGTCATTGAAGCGGTTTTCGAAGACCTTGGCATAAAACATCAAGTACTGCGTGAAGTCGAGTCTGTCACTTCACCGGAGTCCATTTTCGCCTCCAACACATCTGCGATTCCTATAACCCGCATCGCCGAGGTCTCCAAGCGTCCGCAAAACGTGATCGGAATGCACTATTTCTCGCCCGTGCAGAAAATGCCGCTACTGGAAGTGATCGTGACGGAGCGCTGTGCGGACTGGGTCCTGGCGACAGCCGTCTCAGTGGGACGCAAACAGGGCAAGACGGTGATCGTAGTCAGGGATGGACCGGGGTTTTATACAACCCGCATACTGATGCCTTTTATGCTCGAGGGGATAAAACTGATCGAAGAAGGGGCCGCTGTTGAGGATGTGGATGGCGCAATCAGGGGTTTTGGCTTTCCGTTGGGGCCGCTCAAGCTTTTGGATGAGGTGGGAATAGAGGTCGGCGCGCATGTGGCGCGCGAACTCGAAGAGTTTTTTGTCCACCGCGATATCCACGCGCCGCCTGGCCTTGAATCCATTCTGAAATACGGGTATGCGGGTAAAAAGAAGGGCGTGGGATTCTACGACTACCAGCCACGATTGATCGACATGGCGCGCATTCGGGGCTTCGAACCTGCAAGGCCGGTTAATTCGAAAATCTACGGTTTTTTTGGAGGAGGCCGAAGAAAGAGCGTCGGTTTTTCGCAAATATGTAAAAGGCTTGTATATCTCATGGTGAACGAAGCGGCCCTGTGCCTACAGCAGGGGACTATCTCCAGTCCCGAGGACGGAGACATCGGAGCGGTCTTTGGGCTCGGCTTTCCTCCTTTTCTGGGAGGACCGTTCCGCTACCTGGATTCGGCGGGAATAGGGCGGGTGGTCTCGGAAATGGAAAATCTGTGCTCAACTCACGGCCGCAGGTTTGAGCCCGCGCCCATTCTCGTTCATATGGCCGAGCACGAAGAAAAATTCTACGGTCAGGATTGACATCAAGTTGCGGCGCCGCCGGCCCCTGCCCGCTGGGGGAGTGTGAATTCTTAATCCTCGATGGTGCTGACTATTATTTCCTGTTCCACCATCTTGCCTTTGCTGAGGGCGGAATATCTCTTGAACATCAGGAGTTCGGGGATTATTTCAGAGACAATTCCCCCGTCGTCGATGATTCGGACCACCGAACTCTCGGAGACCACCACGGCTACCGAGGTGGTCAGTTTCGTAATGGATGCAGCCGCCATGTGCCTGCTGCCAAGGCCAAGCGGCAAGTGAATGCCTTCTGAGGAAGAGTCCAGGTAGCGGCAGGCCGAAACGACCGTTCCTTCATCGGAGACCACGAAAGCCCCGTCCAGTTGCGCAAGTTCCTTGACCGTTTCACGCATGTCTGTATCGGAAATTTGCTTCAAATCAGCGGGATGCCCCAGAAGAGGGTCGAGAATCAGGCTTCGAGAATGCTTCATGACATTTTCCGTGTCCGAGACCACGAACATTGTCCCGATTCTTCTGCCCTCCCTGCCCTCACGAGCGATCTCCACGGCCAGCATGATGACTTCCCGGAGGGTATTGGGATTTATACCCCTTTTCTCAGAGCATATCTCGCAGAACATATCCTCCGGCATTTTCATAAAGTATCTTTCCATGTTGCGGCCCTCCTCCGAGGCAATGACCAAAGGCAGCGGGCAAGCTGCAAGAATCATATATGGTAAGGTGAGGATAAAGATTATAAAATTATAAGACCGTTTAGCGAAACTGACAAACAATGACGGTCCCGGAGGTTTGTAAAATCCCCTATTTCCCGCTGTTGAATACAGTTTTACTTAACTTAATCATTTTCTGTCTCAGGCCATGGGCCCCATTTCCCATTATCGCAGACTGAAGAGTGAAAATTCTACTATCTTAATCCGGTGTTTCCGGATGGACCCCGGCTGGACTGGATGAGCCTTGCGAAACGTTGTCGAATATGGCACAAATGGGGGCGCAAACTCACGGAGAACCAAAAATCAGGACAAATTTTAGAAAGTTGGCGAACAGAATGAACGCAGGAGAATTTCACCTTATGAAGCTTATTTCTCTTTTTCTTTTGATATCCTGGTTTTGCCTCCCTGGAGGGCGGACCGGCTTTGCCGCCTCAAACCGCCCGGAGCTTTCCTGGACCGAGCGGGTCATTTCCGAGGTGGAACTGCTCGCTGTTGAAAGATCGAATGCCTCACTCGACTTGAATACCTGCCGCGAGATACTGGCCAGGCTCAATAACAAGGAAGCTTTCTACATTCGCCAAGATATCCGGCAGGGCCGGGAACTCAAAGTCCCCAGGGACTTCAACGCTTACAGGGACTGGACTCCCATGCCGGCGCGGCTGCCTGAAAAACTGTGCGGGCCGAAGCTTATCCTGGTGGTTAAGGACATTGCTTTTATCGGATGGTACGAATCAGGGGTGCTTGTCGGCGACAGCCAGGCATGCACGGGCGTTTCCGGGCAGGACACCAGGGCCGGGTTTTACCGGGTCGAGGAAAAAGACGCCGAACACACTTCAAGCTCATACCCCAATGATTTTGGATCTCCCGCCTGGATGCCGTTTTCGCTCCGCATCTACGAAGCAGTCTGGATTCACGCGGGAAATGTCTTTGGAGCGCACTGCTCGCATGGCTGCGTGATCCTGCCGGTCGAAAAGGCGGAAGCACTGTTCAGGTGGGCAGAGCCGGGGACCCCGGTCCTCGTATCGGAGCAGGCGCTGACCGTTGAGCAGTGAAAAGTGAGGGGGTGTTGTCCACCCCCTTCTGTTTCTATCCTCCGTCCTCAAGCACGCCTTTTGCATAAATTTTCTGTCAGACAACTATCTGGAGGCGTGTGGTCATGGCGACAAAGGTCGATTTCGGAAAAACTGACCGGGTTGAAACCAACGAGAAGCTCACTCAAGCCACTAAATCCACCTCTAATAAAGAAGCCGAAAACTCCAACGTGTTTCAAGCCCTTCTAAGCAAGCTAAAATTGAAAGAAAGCAGCGAGCAGGTCAGCAATCTGCGAAACAGGCCTGCATCCTCAGAACTGGTCAAACACGATCATCCCAAGTCCTCGAAAAACCCTGGCGGGGCTCGGGGCCTGCATTTGGAGAACGTCAATAATCTGGCGGCATCAGCTCTGATCGCCCTGGCAGCCATTTCATCCGGTCAGAACCATATGGGAGGCTTCTACTCGCAGGGGGCCGCGAGACACGGCAGGGGCAGCGGGACTTCAGGCGTTGGAGGGTTTTGCGCATCGACCCCGGGAGCCGGGACCGTGCTGTGTCCATGTCAGGGAATCGGCGTTCTGTCCGCTCATTTCGAATCGAGCGAAAAAGGTCCTGGGGTGATCGGCTATGACTACAACGGCGGGACATCCTACGGGACCTACCAGATTTCCTCCAGGGCAGGCACCATGAAGCTCTTTGTCGATTACCTGTCCGAGCAGGCGCCGGATATCGCCAATAAACTGAAAGCCGCCGGACCGGCAAACACTGGCGACACTTTCGGAAAAATGCCCTCAGTCTGGAAAAAAATGGCGGCTGAAGACCCTGTGCGGTTTTCTAAACTCCAGTACGATTTTATCGAAAAAAGCCATTATCTGCCGGCCGTTCAGGAAATTTCGGAGCGAACCGGTCTGGATATCTCAAAAGCCCCCAGGGCGCTTCAGGAGGTGCTCTGGAGCACGGCCGTTCAGCATGGGCCAAAGGGTGCGTCAAAGATTTTCACCAAAGCGATCAAGCGCGCACAAGCCAAAAACAATGGAGTTAAAATGGCCCAACTGATCGGCTCCATCTACGATATGCGAGCGGGTCAGTTCGGGTCGTCCGGACCGGATGTCAGGGCGGCTGTCCGGAGCCGTTTCAGAGAAGAAGGGAAAATGGCCCTTGCCATGCTCTCCGATCCGTTCCTCAATTCCCAAGGTCTCAGGGCCTAATCCGACCCAAAGAGGAAATATTTGCGCGCACAACGAGAAAAAAATTCCTCCCTAAAGCCGAAAGATTCTGCCGAAAGAAAACGTCTCATTGTAAGTCTCTGATTTAAAAGCCTTTTAATAGCCTGATTCTTTGGTATCAAGTTTGCTCGCAACTCTCTCCGAAAGCCTTTGAAATCCATGTGAAGAAGATGTTGGGTTTTGCTCAAACAGAGCTATCTAACCTAAATCGGATGAGATAATGCAATCAGGACAGGTAAATGCTTCGCAACTGCTGGCATCCTTTCTTGGAAGCGAAAATGAAAAAATCGGGCAAAGTATAGTCCAGCAGGATTTTGCCGGTGAACTTAAAAAGCTCATGCCAGCGAAGGCCAACGGCGCCGGGGCCTCTGCCCGGAATGCCACGGCAAAGCATGGGAAGGTGGAAGCGGCCGATCACAGGCTAAAGACTTCCGCCGGCGAGACACTCGCCGGAGCTGAAACAAAAAGCAGCGCGTCGCCCTCAATCCGGGACCGGAAAGACGCTACAGATTCCAGGACGAAGATAAACGCGATAACAGCGAAGGCCCAAAAAGAGCAACGCCTCGCCGTCACCAACCCCGCTATCGCCGCGACAGTGCTCGCCGACCTTCAATATCCTGCGCAAACCAGGAAAGCGTGCGAAGGCATGCAGAATAAGGAAGGCCAGATTTCCATTAAAGACTTGAAATCTCTCCTGGATACCCAGCCTGCAATTGGTTCCGAAATCCGCGCTCAAGTTCCCGCAGAACACGCCCGTATGCTGGTGGAGTCGATAATCGTCAAGGGGGGCGGCACAAACCAAAAAGAGTCAGCATCCGTAGGGGCCCTTCAGTCATCTGTCCAGATCAAGACCGAAGGATCGTACACTCCAGAAGAATTTCGGGGACTGCTGGAAAAGGTTTTGCAACAGGCGGACACGACAACGGGACGGACGCAACTTGCGGAGCCGGCGCCTCAGCCGGGTTCGGTGAAAACGGCGAAAACGGAGGAAGGTCCAAAAAAGGACCAGACAGAGAGCCTTGTTGAAACTGTTCTTCCTTCGTTTATTTCACCAGATCACGAAAATGATTCGACTAGAAAGATTTTCGCCGCAAGTTCGAACGATCAAACATCTGAAGCGCAAAGCGCAAAGGTGAGAGATGTCCGCGAAAATTCTATCGAAAATGTTTCAGATAACTTGAAGTCTGAGGAGCAGTCAGCCGCAGCAAAAGTCGCCTCGGGAGGCGAGGATAACGAAGGGGCCGCACTCGTTACGGGGGCCGGAATAAAGGGTGATGGAACCGGATCGTCAACATTGCCGGCGTCCGCTTTGTCTTCCACCCGTCAGGAAACGGCAAGCATACCTGTTGAAGATCTTGAACCGGTTTTGAAATACTTCGACGCAAGGATAATGTCTGCGGGTTCTCAGCAACCGGAAGTAAACACAGCTCCAACCCCGGCACCGGGCGGTCCTTATGAAGCCTTGGCCGCTCAGGCCCAGAACCTGGCGCCTCCGGTCAAGGGGGCTGAAAAACAGGCCGACGGGCCTCGCGGGACGTTGAGTTCATTGAGGCTTCCGCAGGACATGGCCGAACAGACTGAGGCGGCTCGGATAAAAACGGTGGCGGCCGAATTTCCTTCGAGTGAAAGGTCTTTTGACGGCAATCCTAATCAGGAGGCGGTCCCTTCTCCAGAAATTCAAGCTAAGGCGCCGGCCCCTGCAGCCGGCCATGAGAAAATCCAGGCGGAGTCTGGAGAAACCCTGCCGGCGGTGGAAAATAACGGAAAGGCGGCCTCAGTGAACCAAATTTTGGGCGACACTGGGGAAAAAGCGGTTCCGGCTGCTGAATCCACGGCCGCAAAATTGAGCGCTTCGATTGAGGCCGGGGCGGAGGCTATCGCTGCCAAAACCGATACGGAGCAAA
>PLSV01000252.1:16542-27528 GCA_003165235.1 Syntrophobacteraceae bacterium | reverse complement strand
GGCGCGGTCCCGCTTGTCTGCGATGCCGAAATAGTGACGACCGGCGGTTTTGGCAGGGCGGCGACTGAAATTGCAATACTGCTGGAATTCGATCCTCCGGGGCCTGTCGCCGTAACAGCAGCGGTATATGTTCCAGCGGAAGTATACGTATGACTTGGATTCTGTGTGGCGCCGGCTGCTCCATCCCCAAAAGTCCATGCCCAGGAAGTTGCGGCTCCTCCGGTATTGCCTCCTGTAAACTGCACGGACAACGGCGCGGTCCCGCTTGTCTGCGATGCCGATACGGTGACAGCCGGCGGCTGGGCGCATGAAACAGTAATCGGAAGACTTGCTGAATTCGATCCTCCGGGGCCTGTCGCCGTAATAGTCGCGCTGTATGTTCCCGGAACAGTGTAGGTATGATTGCAATTTTGCGTGTTGCAACTGGATCCGTCTCCAAAAGCCCAAGCCCAGGAAGCTGCGGGGCCTCCATAATTGCCGGCCAGAAATTGCACGGCTAAAGGCGCGGTTCCACTCTCCGGTGTTGCGTATATGGTTACTTTTGGCGGCGCGCTAACAGTAATTAAGATACTGCTGGAATCGGAGCCTTCCGGGCCTGTCGCCGTAAGCGTCGCAGTATATGTTCCGGGACCGGTGTATGTATGACTGGGATTCTGCGCGGTACTGCCCCTTCCGTCTCCAAAATTCCAGGTCCATGAAGTTACCGCTCCTCCGGAATTATTGCCTGTAAACTGGACTGCCAAAGGGAAGGCGCCACTCGTAGGATTTGCTCCGATTGTGACAATGGGAGGTGTTAGAGGCACACTCAGCGTCATTGACATCGAATTCGAGCCGGCGGGACCTGTCACGGACAATACCACCGTGTAAGACCCAGCGGCGCTATATGTGTGAGACTGTGGCGGAATTGCGCCGGTTGTCGACCCTTTTACCAGCGGGCTGTTATCGCCAAAATTCCATGAATATCCAGTAATCGATCCGGACGATGTGCTGGTTAACTGAATAGACAAGGGAGAATTTCCGGCGGCCGGCCCTACGGTAAAATCCGCGACCGGCGGAGCGGCGGTCACTGTAATTGAGGCTTTTTTAGTGCTGGCGTTCCCCTGGCTGACAACAGTCAAAGCGACCGTGTACGTTCCAGCCTGCATGTATATGTAAGTGGGATTTTGTTGCGCACTGGTTCCTCCATCGCCAAAATCCCATTGATACGTCACATTTGCGGCTGGGGGTGTTAAAATCATGTTGGCATAAGTTGCAGTATCGGTTCCGGATGAATTGCCCGCCTCAAGACTTATGGTAAATGGACTTTCATACGTGCTGGAAAAGTATACATTCGTCGACGTGGTAATGCCCGAACTTGGCCTGTATTCGAAATTCGCTACGGTATTCACGGTATTCGTGTATGTATGAGTAGGATTTTGAGCGGTGCTCGTTGCTCCATCGCCGAAATTCCACAACCATGAAGTTACAGGGTCGGAGGGATCGGAACAGGTTGAGGTGTCTTGAAAAGTCACAGTAAGAGGAAGTTGTCCACTGACTTGCATCACGTCGTTCATGGCGGGATGTGTAATATAAAAATCCGCCAGTGGAAGGGTTTTAGTTGGCGTCGCCGCCGATGTATATGCGATTGCTCCATCGCCAAAGAGACTCGTATACTGACACGATGTGTTATTTGCATTGCAGGGGTTGGCGGCTTGTGTCAGTTCCGAATAGGCGATTCTGAAGAATCCGCCGTTTGTTCCATTTGATTGCTGTTCTTTTACTGTTTCACCCCAGCCGGCGCCCCAACTGTTTTTTACTATAAAGCACTGGTTTGTATCATCCCAGCCGACTGCAATTATAGCATGGCCGCCATCGGGACAGTTATCGCCGGTGTTTGGGTCGCAAGGCGGTGTGGGAAGATGACTATAGACTCCAGTGCTGTAGGAGAAGAAATCATCGTAAACTTCCATTGTTACGACAATTGGTCCATAATTGTAAATACCTGCCTTAAGTTGATCGGGAGCAGCGTAATTAACGCCTTCATTTACCCATGTCCATGCCGCGCTTGTATTTCCATTACCTATGGTTTGATAGGTATCGGTCGTGTATCCGGGACATGCATTGGTTGTCGATGCATCTGCCGGATCGGTAAATGGATCGGTAGCCAGATAGGGGAAACAAGCTTCGATCGGCAGCCCTGCCGTGTTGATGTAGTGGGCTGCGTCTTCAATATAACCGCCGCTGCAGCAGTCAAGACAATAACTGCCATAAGTCGGGTTCGTATATTCGGTAGTAAGACTGCTAAGCAGGGTTTGCTCGGAAAGATGAACATCGGGGCCAAGTCCGGCGGCGGCGGCCGATTGAAGCATCGGGTAGCTCAATAACACTTGCGATTCCAGGACCCCCGTGGCTGAAAATGCCCAACACGATCCGCAATTGCCCTGATCCCGAACCGGAGATACAAAACTACCCGAGTGCGAACTCGCGGGTGAAGGCGTAGCTGTCGCATTATAATTTCTCCAATCGAATTGTGGCGGCAGAGTTACACCAGCGCCAGACTTAAGCGCCGGGGCCGAAGCACTTTTCAGAGACGGGGAATATGATTTGGCATTTTTGCCGCGAAGTGTCCCGAGCCGCATTTTCCGCTCTTCCCGGGATAATAATGAGACAGGATTGTCCCTCGCAACCCATTTGGCGCCGTGAGTTTGCAACATGCTGTTTAAGATGCTGACTTCGACAGATTCTTCTGCAAGCGCAGTGGATGAAAAGACCGGTATATTGAAGATTAAGATTATGAAAAGGAAACTAAGCAGTTTGCTAATGTTCCTCATTAGATTCTCCTAAACGTTTCACTGTGAATCGACTTAAGCCCTGAAAAGTTGCGCCCGAAAGCTTCGATAATTTGTCCTTCAGGCGCCTGATGGATCGATTTGCAAAAATCCATTGGCTTTATAGCAAAGGTGATGCCATTGATAATGAGGGAACAGTGAATTTGATTCCAGTGTTCATGATGCGTATGTGGCGGGAAGTGTGCTGCTATTGGCTTCCCTTTTTACATTCGGCATGTAAATCCCTGCGGCGCAAATTATTCCAATTTCCTTAAAGCATCACGTAATTTGAAACTCTATTTCGTAATCCAGGGCCGATAATTCTCTATGTGGACAGGAGAGCATGGCAATCGGAGTCCGTCTGGATAACCCCCACATGGTTTCCTAACATTGGAATTGTTGTTTTGAGCTGCATCTTTCGGTTACTTCCGACGGTCATTCAGAAAGAAGCCCACCTGTATCCATGCTCGGGGTCACATACACCAAGGGCACCGCGTCAGGAGTTCCCATATTGCGCCAATGCTTGTCATTCCGGTGATAATCATAACGGCAAGACCGATAAAACTCACCAAGCCCGCGATGCAAAAAATCTTCGTCATTGTGCTATACACAGCGTCATAAATAATTGCGTATTGAATCCCTCAATCAACAGCCTGATTTGGCTTTGATGGCTGATCTACATGTCTGGCTATGCGCATCTATTTACGGCATCGTGTATAACTCCCTCCATTTGTACATCATAGATACACCTCATTTCCTAGAAACCTGAAACTCCTTCCCACACTCCGCACACCTCTTTTCCCAAATCTTCACCGTCGGGACTCCCAGAATCCTGCCCACCCCTGCGACGATGGTGGTAAACGACGACTTGGATTGCACATTCTCGCTTCCACATTCCGGACACTTCGTTCTTATTCGTGGATCTTGAATAATCATGGCTCGGCCTCCCCTTTGCTGAGTGACCTTGGTGACGATGCCGATTTGAGTTGAGATCAGTCGGCTGGAAGTACAGTGGTGGCTTGGATTGTTATCTTGGGTATTCATATATGTAGGCGGGAAGCATCATTTCAGCGGGGGGAAGATGTATGGTACGGTGAGGTTGTCATAAAGAGAATGAAGTGAGGATATTAGTTGGCAATTATCCGCCTTTTGGGCGAACGCAGAAGAAGTTCCATCCACTGATCTTGACACTTGGATTTATTTTTCCTATATAAGCGGGAATAAGCCTCAATATCCCAGATAGCCGACGTAAGGATCGATAGAATACCCCTACTCCCGTATGAGAAGCCTGGACCTTCTTTGGTCAGGGTACGTTCGTCAGATTGTAGTATACGGGTGAATATATTCCGGTTGCGCTTCCGGTGACCCATAAATCACCGGGTGTACCATTTCCTATGACCAACTGAGCCGCACTGCCGCTACTTGATATGAAAGCGGTGTTGACTACCGGCTCGGTACTGGCTCCGATTCCAGGACCGCTGAAGGTGATTTGCCCGTTTGCTACCGGCTCACCATAGCGGCTGGACACCACGAGACGGAGCGGGAACGCAAAGGTATTCTGAATACCGCTGCTCTGATAGTCGCCGCTGATCTTCTGCACTATAAAACCTTGTGATTCAAATGCACCGGCATCACACCTGGAATATGCTCCCTGAGGACGCTGTATGCCCCGCTGGTCCACAGTCACATCTGTACCACAGCCGTTGGTCCCATAGGGGATCATGTCTATCGCCGGGCTGTTGGGCAGAAGCGCAAGCGTCCACGTATTACCGGAGTAGTTTCCCGGTGATGAGAGAAGCGTGTCGGTGTTGACGAGCGAATAGTTCCCGCTGGTAAAACCACAGGTGTCACTGTCTTCGATGTTATAGCCGCCGTCGACGAGTACGCCGGTGTTGAGGCAGTTTTGACTTGTGGTGCCTGCGATGATCGTGTTTTGAAGCGTCATTTTGCCATAATTCCTAATGCCTCCATAATCCGAAATGTTGCCATAGAGGGTGCAGTTCGTTAGCTCCATAACACCTGTTTGCCCGTTGACAATAGCGCCTCCTTCTCCTGCGCCGTTGCCATAGATAGTGCAGTTGGTCATGGTCAGTGTAGCGTCGTTGACGACTGCGCCGCCTTTGCCGCCGGTAACATTGTTAAGGAAGGCTGAGCCCCTAATTTCAGCCGTGCCGTTGCCGACGGAAATGGCGCCGCCTCCGGTTGTCGGAGTGGTTGAACGTCTCGCAATGTTGCTGGAGAAAATGCTATTCTGCACCGTCAGGCTACCCTTCCAGGTGTAAATAGCACCCGCCTCCCCGCCATAGTTGTCTGTGAAACTGGAACTCTGCACAGCGACGGACCCGCCGCTCAGGATAGCTCCGCCCCCTCACGCATAAGCATCGCTGAAGCGAAAGCTGGTATTCGTTATTGACAAGTTGCCGGTTTCGCCGTTTGCAATGGCGCCGCCACACTGCGACCTGTTGCTGATGAAGCTGCTGTTCGCTATATTAACTGTGCCATTGGAGTAAATAGCTCCCCCCTGGTCCGTCTCTCCGTTCTGAATCGATACATTTTTAAGACCCAGGACCCCGCTCTGGTTCACCTGGAAGAAGCGAAACTGTGTCCCGTTTCCAGGTGAGATTGCACGCTGGATGGTAGATCCACGCCCATTGATGGTAATGTTTGCGGTGATTTGAGGCAGTCCATTGACACCGCTTTCGCCTGTATTATCTACCTGATTAAGCGTGTATGCAGTGCCGGGCTGCAATACTATGGTGTATGGCCCGGCTCCCCTGCCATTACATCCTCCGACTACGGTTCCAGTATTTGCCGCTTTTATTGCATCGCGCAGTTTACAGGTGGGCCCTCCCGTGTATGGCGAATTGCTCGTAACCACAATAGTTGCCCCGGAAGGACGCGCTGCCCGCACCGGCGCCAGGTCGATTCCCGCGACAAGGATCAGTGCAGGCGCGAGCAACCAACATACCAGCGAAATTGAGATACGACCATAGATTTTCATAGCTGCCCCCTTAAGTTTATGCCTGGTCCAACAAGTGCCTGCGACAATTCACCCGGCCAACCCTCGTAAGTGCACAATGCTCGATCTGTCGGCGGGCCGGGTGACAGCTATGCTCAATGAATGATACCGTTTTTTCAGAGAGCGCCGGGAAGCAAAATTACGGTATAGAGATCATCCCCCACCACCTGCCTCTGATAAGGGGATGATCTGGAAAGAACGAATAATCAACTGGTTATGGTTTCATGTTATGGAACCATGACCAGGCCATCCCCATGGCAAAAGGGCAATAGGCCGCGTGGTATGTACCTGGTATTAAGTTGGCCCAGACAGTGTCGATCGTGGCTGACTGGACATTTGGAGCCCCGACTGCTGTGAAGTAGTCCGTTGCCGAAGTCAGATTTGCGTAAGGCACGCAGTCATCCTTTTGACCGTGAATCACATAGAGATGCGCTATGGGTGACCAAGAGCCTTGTGGAGGGGTGCTGGGCGCCAGATCGTTTGTCAGCAATGCATCGTATATCGGCCCCTGGTACTGTGTGAGTTGACTGGCAATCGCCGGCAAAAGGACATTTCGGGGTACTGCGGGCATCTGAGAGTTCACGATTTGTTCAGAAAAATATCCGTTTATTAGAGGGGCTACCGTCATGTCAAAGGGGAAATCTATGTATAGAGATGCGTCGCCGTAGAGCTTGTAAGTTTGGTCCATCGCTATGAGTAGATAGGGGGCGAAGTAGAGGACAGGAAAGGTCGTGTTCGCCATCAATTTGTCCAGCATGACCTTCGAAAGAGAATAGGGACCATCCATGGGGGCGGAAGCGGTCACAGCGGGGATGTCGGCATAAGTGTTCGTATCCAGTTCTCGATGGAGGGCCATGGTGGCGTAAGCCCCCTCGGAATAACCCGCCAGAAAAAGTTTATTCTTTAGTTGCAGATTCGGGAATTGCCGGCTTAGAAAAGATTTGACCGCCACCAGCATATCGGCCGCGGCTGTGGCAAGTGGTTCAGCCTGGCAATAAGGATGTGTCAGGTTCATCTGCGCTCTGTATGCGGACTGCCCCAGTCCGAGATGGTCGGGCATGGAAACTAGGAAACCGTCCGCCGACGCGAAGGTTGTGGCAAAACCCAGTTCGGCTCCTTCTGAAAGGGTGGGGGCTTCCTTTTTCATCAGCATAGTGCCGTGCTGAAAGCTCAGCAGCGGTGACTGTGCAATTCCTTGCGGTACAATGACCACCCCCGAGGCGATGACGTAGCCACCCGTGGCGCCTACCGTCCAATAGCTGATATTCCATTGTTGAAGGTCGTAATAATATTTTTGGTTCCACAGTTTGGTGTGGTACAGGAATCCCTCTGTTATGCGCTGAAAAAACCAGTCATCCGATATCGAGGCGAGCAGATAATCCCATACCTCTTTTCTTTTGATTGTATTCTGCCTGACAGCGCTGATCAACTGACCTCGTATGGTGACCTGGTCACCTCCATTTGCATAATATACAAACGCGCTGCCATTCGGACTTTGAACTTCAAAAACACAGGAAGCGGGAGTAGAAACCACAAGGTCCGGTACTTGAACTTCAATCTGGCTGGTTCCCGTTTCACTATCCATCACCGAAGAATCGCCCACTATGCTACATGGCTGATTCACTGGCTGGCCTTCACTATTTTCATAACTGATGGAGATGGCCGGTGTCTGGCTGAAGAAAAGACCCCCAAGGGTCACGACAGTTCCGGACCTGAGGGCATCTCCCGTCACGTTAACGGAATTTACCACTGGCGCCAGGACCTTCACGAGGGTTTTGTATTTCACCCATTTCCCGCTCTGGAGGGCAAAAAGATAATAATGCCCTGCTTCCAGTCCGGAAGGGACATTGCAGGTCATTTCTCCGTCCGCTCCGGCAACGAACCCGGTCACTGTCAACGGAAACACTTTCCCTTCGCGCGACAAACTGAGCTTTGGGGCCTTCGCGACATTCGGACCCAATCCCAGGACCTGGTTAGGAATTGTCAGAATTAGACCTTCACTCGCCTGCAGGCTGACAGCCCCGGCGATGGGGGCGGCAATCAGAGGTAACAGGATAGCGGTAATCAAAATGACAAGGCTTATCTGCCGGTCACAATTCATGGGTCCCTCCTCAATGGCAATGCTTTGTATGTGTTGCGCTTTTGCGTGCTGTATATTTTCTCTCTTCTTGCTGTAATACTGATACCCCCTGCTTCCGAATTCATGAAGTATTCTCCACGCATTCTCATCTCCTTTTGAAATGGTTATAACGAGCCGGTGCTCGAATAGTTGTTCTTGTGTGGTCTGGATGTCACATAGGAACAACACAGGCGGGGAGCGTCCATTGAACTCCAGATTTGTATTATTTTTTTAAGGTTCGCAAAAATCGTACCGAGTTAGATTTTGGGTTATCTGGCAGGATTTTTGCTTCTACCGAGAAAGCCCGGATCAAAGCGTCAACAGTATGGGGTTAAGCAAAGGTTGAGATTGCATGAAACGTCAGCGAAGAATAAATACCAACGTATTGCAAATCTTCCATACTATTAGGGCACAGTTTCCATGGCCTTTTCGCCATTACCTCCTTCGCCACTCCAGAAGCCCTTGCGAAACTGGATCGAACATTCGTTTCCTTCAGTTGCATTCACCGGCATATTATTTGTATTACCCCTTGGAGACGGGAAAATTCGCTCGCGGACGAAGAAAAGGGCTATTGTCGATAAGGGGGAGAAAGGGGTGACCGATGTGTTTCCTGGTATGGCTTTCTGCAGGTGTCATAATTGGGTTTTTTCTTGCAGGCTTGTGCAGTATTTCAGCAAAAGGTGACGATAGATACATCGAAGGTTCCTCGGATTTAGGAAGGAGAGTTGAAAACGTCGCATAGACAGTCTTCGCCTGTTCGGAACCAAGATAAACGTAACATGCTGGATACATTGCATATAGTGCAAGAAGCAGAGCAGAGGCTATCGAGTGGCTGAGATCCCATCGAGTTGACGTGGTGATCACCGACTATCAGATGAAGAACATGGACGGGATTGAGTTGCGTGACCTCATCAGGGATGGAAATCGTAATATCCCGATCATCCTCATGACCGGCGAGAGAGATCACAATCTACAAAATGGTTTCGATGGTGAAGTCAATGTTCAGGAGCAACGCCGATACGATCTTTTAGCCATCTACTCCAGGTGGTCCAACACTTGTCTGACTTTTGCCGCAAGATCATCGATTCCGAAGGGTTTCTGGATAAAATTGACTCCTTCGTCCAGAATGCCGTGATGTGCTATCAGGTCGGCGGTATAGCCCGACATATAAAGGCGCTTGAGGTTCGGGCGGATGACTCGAAGCTGTTCCGCCAGTTCCCGGCCGTTCATCCCCGGCATCACGACATCCGTTATCAGCAGGTGAATATCTCCCGGATGATCTTTGACAAGATGAATGGCCTGTACCTGGTTCAGCGCCGCAAGCACCGTGTAGCCCAGTTTTTCTAGAATCATCTTCCCAAGCTTCAGGAACGATTCATCGTCCTCGACCAGCAAAGTGGTTTCCGTGCCTGTCGGGCGTTTGAGGGTAATCTGCCCAGACGGGACCTGCGCGGTCTCAACCTCGAACCGTGGCAGGTAGATTTTAAACGTGGTTCCTTTCCCCGGTTCGCTGGCGACATAAATAAAACCGTCGTTTTGTTTGACGATGCCGTAGACTGTGGACAATCCCAGCCCGGTCCCCTTGCCCAATTCCTTGGTGGTAAAAAAAGGCTCGAAGATATTCTCGCAGACTTCCTTACTCATACCCGCTCCGGTGTCGGTCACGGTCAGCAGGACATATTCTCCGGGAATGAATTCGAGGGTGTCGGCCCTTTTGGAATCGTCGATAACAACATTGTCGGTCTTTATGGTGATGGCGCCCACTTCGGAAATGGCGTCACGGGCATTGACCGCAAGATTGGCCAGAATCTGATCCACCTGGGAGGGGTCAATTTTGATTTTCCAGAGATCGAGTCCCGCTTGCCAGGACAGCTCGATATCCTCGCCGATGAGCCGCCTCAACATCGTTAGCATGCTCGAGATCGTGTCGTTCAAATCCAGTATCTTCGGGGCGGCGGTTTGTTTGCGGGCAAATGCGAGCAGTTGCCGGGTAAGGTCCGCTGAACGCAGGCCCGCTTTGAAGATCTCCTGGAGGTTGTGCTGGAGTTCATTCGTGAGACCGCCCGTATTTAACGCCATTTCCGCGCTGCCGATGATCACGCCCAGCATGTTGTTGAAATCGTGCGCCACGCCGCCGGCCAAACGCCCTACCGATTCCATCTTCTGGGCCTGAAAGAGTTGTTCTCTAAGTTTTTTTCTTTCCTCATCCGCGCGCTTGCGCTCGGTTACGTCACGGGTAATGATGATCATTCTCATCGGGCTCCCGTCAGAAGAATCAATGACAGCGGCGTTGATCTCTCCGATAAAGCGGGTCCCATCCTTCTTGATCAGTGTGTATTCAGTATCTATGAGATTACGTTGTGCAAGGAGATGCCGTATATTCGCCGATGCCTTTTCCTGCTCTTCCGGGGCAACCCAATCCAACAGACTGTTTCCAAGGATCTCGCCCTCAGGTGAATGTCCGACTATTTGCCTGGCCTTAGGTGAAGTGAAGATGAGCAAGCCATTCAGGTCCGCCACCAAGATCGCGTCAGGGGATAAGCTGACAAGCGTGCGATACAACTCTTCGCTCTCCCGCAGCGCCTCCTCCGCCCGCTCGTGCTCGGCTATTTCGAGCTTTAAAAGCTCATTGGCCTTTGTAAGTTGGCCGGTACGCTCTTCCACGCAGCGCTCCAGCTCATCATGGGCGTTTTGCAAGACCTGTTCCGCATTCTTGCGCAGAGTGACATCGCTTATATTAGTCCTGCACAGCCCTGCGCCATTTTTCCCCTCCATGTATATGCTTTCAATCCGTGCATAGAATTGCTCGCCGCCTTTCGGAGACAATCTTACTTCAGTAATCTGCCTTTCGCGCCTATCAAAAATCGCATTGAGGTGGGAGAGAAATACCTTTTTATCCGGCTGGAAAACGAAATATTGAAAATGCTTGCTAACTAAATGCACTCTCTCAATACCAAGCTGCCTGGCTGCCGTCAGGTTGAGATCCAAGATTTGGCCATGTTTGTTCAGGGTAAGATAGCCAACAGGAGCAAAATCGTAGA
>PLSV01000252.1:0-16527 GCA_003165235.1 Syntrophobacteraceae bacterium | reverse complement strand
GGGCTTCTGTTATGTTTCATCACGAGAATCTCCAGGTCAGCAAGGTCTATACGACAGACCTCATCGAGTCTCTATCATATTCAGCACCTCATATTTTTCAGCTCCCTTAGTTCTTTTTCCATCTCAGCTTGAACCGTGACATCTTCGCAGAAACTTAGCCATCCTCAGATATCTAAAGCAACTACCATGCCGATGGCTGGCGGATTGCCACCCCAAGAGATCAAAAGACGTTTGCATGGCGTCTCCGTGTTCAGGGATAAAAGGGGCATGCCGAAGATCTTGGATGAGATCTTCACCAGGTCTTCTTCTTCAAGAAAGCCCATCTCGACCAAAAGTTCCTGCAAGGGCCTTTTGGTTCCGGCCTGTTTCTCTTTTACCTCCCGGAGCTGATCTTCGGTGATAAGCCCTTCTTCCCTCAGAACATCTGTCAACTTTTTCATTAGCCGGCTTTCTTACGTGTCTCCTAATGCTTCTTTAACTTTATGCAATAAGTCTTCGGGATCGAATGGTTTCGTGATAAAATCTATCGCGCCCATTTTCATGACTTTATCCTTAATATCTTTAGCAGCAAATGCCGTAATAAATATCACGGGAATTATTCCTAACTCTCCTATTCTTTGAAGATTTTCGAAAACCGTTACTCCGCTGCCGGCCGGCATTTTGTAGTCCATAATAATAAGATCCGGCTTATCTGCCACCGCTTTCTTCATGGCTTGCACAGCATCATAAGCTGCAACTATGTCATAATTATTGGCTTTTAATCTTGAAGCAAGCACTTTCACGATATTGGGCTCATCGTCTACTATCAGTATCTTCTTTGCCATGTTTGCTCCCTTTCCGGCGATTATAATAAATAATTGATCAACGTTACAAGCTTATCCATATCGAGCGGCTTCCCCATGACCGGTATGGCCTTTTTCGCGACATATTCTTCCAGCTTCTCATATTCTACTTTGGCCCCCGACATAATGATGATCGGTATATCTTTTGTGGTTACATCTTCTTTGAGCCTGCCGACCACCTCATACCCGCTCATCTTGGGCATCTTCATGTCAAGCACCACTAAGTCAGGTATCTTCTCTTTTATCTTCTCGATAGCTTCCGTGCCATCATATGCCTCCCCGATATTGGCATATCCGATGTTCTGTAAATTTATTTTCATGATTGTCACTAATGGCGCATCATCATCGACGATCATTATATGCTTCTTAAACCTTTCATCCTTCTCATTAATGAGCCTGGACTCGGCTTTTTCCAGCAACTCTTTCGCGCTGCCATCGTCATCCGGGTAGGTGGCGTATCCGTACGATAAAGAAAATTCGCTTTCTTTATCAGTTTCGAGAAGGACTTCCTTGACCGCCCTTTTTATTCTAGAGCTTACCAGCGGTGCGTTCTGCTTATTAACATCAACAAAAACGGCCATCTCATCTTTTCCCATGATGGTTACGATCGCCTCTCCTTTGAGGACATTTTCAACTTTTAGCATTTTTTGGAAGACTTCTTTTATCTTTCCCAATAAGTCTGAATAATTATCCAGGCGAATAATAAAAATTGAGAACTCTCCATGCTCTCGCTTCGCAGATATGATTTTCTTTTCTATGCACTCGAGCAAAGCTTCTTCGGGGCTTTGCTTGGGCAGGGTGAATATGAATTTGGACCCCTTATCGAGGGTGCTTTCCACCGATATCTTCCCCCCGTGCAGTTCTACGATATCCTTGGAGATGGCAAGGCCCAGGCCGGTTCCTTTTTCACCGGGCCCGTCAACGCGTCCAAATTGCGTGAATTTGTCGAATACTTCGTGTAGATGCTCCGCGGCAATGCCTATACCTGCATCAGAAACTGCGCATTCCAATTCTTCACCTTTATCCCTGACGGAGATATCTATATGGCCTTTCTTAGTGAATTTAAGGGCATTGCCCACCAGGTTGCTGAAGGCCCGAGTGATCTTGTCTTTATCCGCATACACCATCGGCCGTTCTGCGGAGATATTTTTCCTTATTTCAAGGCCCTTTACTTCCGCCAGAGAATGAAAATTTGCGATGACATTCTCAATAACAACCGTAAGGTCGACCAATTCTTTATTTACCCCTTCTGTTTGTCCTTCCAGCTTGGATATGCTCAGCAGGTCATTGATAATGCGCCCGAGCCGGTCGATATCCTCAAGGCACATCGAAAGCATATCCCTCTGGTCTTCGGTAGTTTCTCCGAGTATACCGTCCAGCATCTGGGAGACCGTCTCCCGTATAGATGTCATGGGGGTGCGCAGTTCATGGGAAACGGTAGCGACAAATTCACTCTTCAATGCGCTCGCTTTCTTCATCTGCTCATTGGCCGCTTTTAACACTTCCTCCACATTCTTGCGCTCGGTGATGTCGCGGCCGGCCCCCAGGACCCCAGTAGGCCGTCCGTCAGGGCCGCGCATAAAAGACATCTTTACCTCGACCCAGACCGTGGAACCATCCTTACGCATATACTGCGACTGCGCCGTCAGTATGCGGTCTTTCGGCTTGGAGGCGTCCATCGTCAGTTCTTCGGTAAACTCTTTTATAGCGGCCTGCGCGGAGTCCGGCATCAGCAATTTCACGACGCCCTGCCCGACCATCTCATCGGGCGCAAAACCGAAAATACGCAAAGCCGAAGGGCTTATATAGGTATAGTTGAGGCGCAGGTCGGACGTCCAGATCAGGTCCACCGCATTATCGGCAAGGAAACGGTATCGTTTCTCGCTTTCCTGCAGCGCCTCCTCCGCCTTCTTGCGCTCGGTGCGCTCCCGCGCCTCTTCCAGCGCGCGCTTCATAGCCGGACCCAATTTGGCCAGCATGTCCTTCATGACATAGTCAGTCGCGCCTGACTTCAACGTCTCGACGGCCACTTCCTCGCCGATGGTGCCCGAAACAACGATAAACGGGATATGGGGCGACAGTTTCTTCATGATCTCCAGCGCCTCAGGAGCGCCGAAACCCGGCATTTTGTAGTCACAGACCACTATGCCAGGGGCGAACTCCTGAAGAGCCTTAAGGAACTCCTCCTTTGACTTCACCCACTTTGATGTGTAAGCGAGATCCTCCTTGCCGAGCGCTCTTGCAATAAGCTCCGCGTCGACGGCAGAGTCTTCGGCGATCATGACCCGTATCTGGCTATCCACAAAACTCTCCCCTTATGCCACGGGCGGCTTATTGATAATAAGCCAGTACAGACCGAGGTCCGCGATGGTATCGACGAACTTTTGAAAATCGACAGGCTTCACGATGTAGCTGTTAACGCCGAGACGATAGCTTTCAACGACATCTTTCTCTTCCTGAGAAGATGTCGTTACCACGACCGGTATTGTCCTGGTCCTCTCATCAGACTTAATACGCTTGAGCACTTCTTTCCCGCTTACCTTGGGCAGTTTCAGGTCGAGGATGATGACCTTGGGCGTTTTTTGCATCTCCCTGTCTTTATAGGCGCCGGTACAGAATACGAAATCGAGCGCCGCGGCGCCATCGCGAACCACATGGACCAAATTGTGGAGATTGTGCTTCTTAAAAGCCCTCAGGACAAGCTCGATATCATTTGGGTTATCCTCGATTAAAAGCACCTCGATCGGCTGACCGTTACTCATATTGCCTTCCTTTTGGTAATGTAAAATAGAACGCAGCCCCCTTATCGACCTCTGCCTCCGCCCGGACCGTGCCCCCATGACGGTGGATAGCCCTATTGACTATCGCAAGGCCTATTCCGTTACCGCTAAATTCTTCTTGCGCATGAAGCCGCTGAAATACGCCGAAGAGCTCATCGGCATACTTCATGTCGAATCCGGCGCCGTTATCCTTGACGTAATAGACGTGCTCGCGGTCCTCATCATATCCTCCTATCTCGATAACGGCCTTGTCTTTGTGAGAGGTAAATTTCATCGCGTTCCCAATAAGGTTTATAAATACCTGCTTCACGAGCACATGGTCGGCCCGCGCGTTCGGCAGTGCTTTTACGGTTACCTCTATACGCCTGTCATGCGGGAGTGAGTCTTGCAGCTCTTTACAGACGCCCCGCGCCAGTTCCGTCATGTCTATATCAGCGATCTTCATCGCCTGTCTTCCCAGGTGAGATAGCGCGAGGAGGTCGTCGATGAGCCGCGCCATAATACCCGCGTTACTTTTTATAACATCGACGACGCGCCTGCCTTCATCGTCAAGTTTGGGGGCATAGTCTTCGGAGAGGATACTCGCGAAACCCGACATCGCCCGCAAGGGGGCCTTGAGATCGTGCGAGACCGAGTAGCTGAAAGCCTCTGATTCTTTCATTGCCGCCGTGAGCAGAGCGGTGCGCTGCCTGACGCGCTCTTCGAGCTCCTCATTCAGTTTTTTTATCTCCTTGTTGGCAATGGCCAGCTCCGCAGCGCGCTTTTCTTTCTCTTCGCTCTGGAAGATGAGTTCCTTGTTGCCAATGGCCAGCTCCGCAGCGCGCTTTTCTTTCTCTTCGTTCTGGAAGATGAGCCCCTTGTTTTTATTTTCTATTTTCTCCACCGTCCGTTTGAGCTCGGTGATATCCTGACCCTGGGCTATGGTGGCAACCGGGGCGCGGCCGTCTTTGGAAAACAATGTGGCTGAATTCCACAGCACGGTATAGACTGAGCCGTCAACGTGCTGGATAGCGAGCTCGACGACTTCCATCCGCTCACCGGTCCGAGTTCTCCGGATAAGTTCCATCGATGCTTTGGCTTGAGCGCTCGGGAAAAGGATCTCCATCTGTTTTCCCAGCACTTTCGTGGTGCTTCTGCCCGTAAGCCTTTCAAAGGCATGGTTGAAACGCGTGATCTTGAACTGCGGATCCCAGACGACAATGGGGGCATTCGCATAGTCGATAAGGTTCTGGAGGTACTCGGCGGTCTCGCGCAACTCCGCTTCCGCCTTCTTGCGCTCGGTGATGTCGCGTTCGGTGGAAGCGATACCGATCGGTTTCCCGGCNNGGGTCTCGAATGAGTGGACTTTTTCGCCCGCCATCAGTCGGCGGACAAAATCCGCGCGCTCTGTCACTTTATCGGGGGGTGTGAGTTGCCGAACGTTCATTTGAAGCGCCTCTTTCTCGCTGTAACCATACATCATTTTGGCGCCGTGGTTCCAGGCGGTGATCCGGCCTTCAAAGTCCTGCAGCGTGATCGCGTCATTGGAGTCGCGGACCACTGTTGCCAGCCTTCTTATCTGCTGCTCTTGTTGATCACTGGCTAATGCTTCGATCTCTGCTATCCGCTTTTTCAGAAGATTCATCTCTTCAGCCAGCTCTTCCTTGCTCTTATCTTTCTGTGCCATGATCTACTTCCCCAGCGGCAGGACGATCCTGACGCTCGTTCCCTTGCCCACGACGCTGTCGATAAGCAGCCTGCCGCCGTGGCTTTCGACAATAGATTTCGATATGAAGAGGCCGATGCCTGTGCCTTTACCCTCTTCCTTGATCGTATCGTTCATCCACTTCCCGCAGGAGGAGGAAGCCGCTATCCGAGGTGATTTTTGCTCCTTGGAAATCAATGGAGATGGATTTGTCGAAATCAGGACGAATCGTTTCCTTTTGCGTTTCACCAACCACTGACATGCCGTTCCCCCTTCCTCTTATTAATTTATTACATAATATCAGATAGTTGGGAGGAATACAGCATAAATTTCACACTGACTCATGTATAATCCAGGTTTGTATGTGTTGCGCTTTTGCGTGCTGTATATTTTCTCTCTTCTTGCTGTAATACTGGTACCCCCTGCTTCCGAATTCATGAAGTATTCTCCACACATTCTTATCTCCTTCCGAAATGGTAATAACGAGCCGGTGCTCGAATAGTTGTTCTTGTGTGGTCTGGATGTCACATAGGAACAACACAGGCGGGGAGCGTCCATTGGACTCCAAACTTGTATTATTTTTTAAAGGTTCGCAAAAATCGTACCGAGTTGGATTTTGGGTTATGTGGCAGGGTTTTTGCCTCTACCGAGAAAGCCCGGATCAAAGCGCCAACAGTATGGAGTGAAGCCAAGATTGATGCTACATGAAACGTCAGCGAAGAATAAACACCAACGTATTGCAAATCTTCCATACTATTAGGGCACAGTTTCCATGGCCTTTTCGCCATTACCTCCTTCACCACTCCAGAAGCCCTTGCGGAACTGGATCGAACATTCGTTTCCTTCAGTTGCATTCACCGGCATATTATTTGTATTACCCATTGGAGACGGAAAAATTCGCTCGCGGACAAAGAAAAGGGCTATTGTCGATAAGGGGGAGAAAGGGGTGACCGATGTGGTTCCTGGTATGGCTTTCTGCAGGTGTCATTGTTGGGTTTTTTCTTGGTGGCTTGTGCAGTATTTCAGTCCCTAATCCCTGAATTCTCCGATTGAGGAATTGGGGAATTGAGGAATTGAATGAGTGATTTACACTCGTTCCAAAAAGGAGATTGCTATGTTCTGGGCCGGTTTAGTCGTTGGATTGATTTTGGGGATCCCGCTCGGTATCTTACTTTTCTCTTCCATGGTGTCCGCAAAGCGAAGCCAGGATGTATTGGACCAAGCCGTCTCAGCCAAGGAACCGACGCTTGTGCTTTGATTATTTGACATATGGCAGACTTGCAAAGCAATGGCCGAGGATCATCCCCGTTCACACGCCAGTCCATGGCAGTTGGCTTAATCAAGTTGAAATCTACTTCTCTATACTCCAACGGAAAGTCCTTACTCCAGTAGACGCGAAAAGCCTTCCACCGCAGAGCCGGGGCATAGTCCGGTTTCATATATGTAGGTAGGAAGCATTATTTCAGCGGGGGAGATGTCTGGGCGACTGCAGCTAAGATTATCTCAGTAAAGTTCCGGTTGATGTGGAGATTACCATTGGGTAGAGGTGGGCAGAGAAGTAGGGACAGGCGTCTGGTCAGTGCTGGTGGATTCCACCATCGCCTTCACACTTTTCAATTCGGCCTTCAAGTGCTCCCTTTTTTCTTTTTAATGACGGCTTTCACCATAGCAGCGATTTCGGCCCCAGTCAGAGCGTCTTTTAGAAGGAAGTGGTCCACTCCGAATACTTTGGCGACTTTGCGGTATGCGGGAAGGTCACAGGTGATAAAGATGTTTATGATCAGGTTAGGATGGATGTCTTTGATCTCGCGCGTCAGTTCCAGGCCATTTTTCCCCTGTAGGCGGATGTCCATGAAAACGACGTCGGGCGAAGACTGATTGATTTTCGCTAAAGCGTCTGATCCGTCAACGGATTCGTAAACCAATAGCGACGGGATGTACATCTTAAGGATTTCTTTGAAGGAACGTCTGAAGAAGTCGCTGTTGTCTACGATAAGCACTGATGACATTTCCTGCCTCCACTCTTGCCACACCAGTCAATATGTTCAGGTATATTATGGCCTTTTTGCCATCCTGCTTCTTCAATATCAATATTTCGGAATCGGATGGATTGCGCGGCGCCGTTAACTATATTTTTTTCTTAGCCCTCCACCGACCATCCACCATTCTCTCAACCCGCTTCGCTTTACGGTTAACGGGAGGGCTATAGAGTCTCTTAATAACCGTCGTACGCAGTATCCGGGTTTTCTTTCTTATCTCAGTCTCGGTCTGAGCATGGTTGAGACATTCGTCCATAAATACTTCGAGGAATTCGTTGACATATTCAGGTGGAGACAGGCAATCGTTGGAAGGGCAAAAAAAAAGAAGAGGGTACGAACAAGAATTGGCAGGGTAATCCATGTCGCTGATGATGTGACAAACAACTCATTATTTAACTGGCCCGTCCAGACAAATAGCGCCGATGGCTTCAAACTTGCCCTGTGCCTCATTTCTAGTGGGCTGGAGGGGGTAGACGCGCGGATTGTTAATAACTTTACACGACGAAATAATAATCGAAGCCNNAGGATCAGGTGAAAGAGATTGTGAAAGAGTCAATGGAGGCGGCGTTTGTGCGGATTGTGCCTGAGGTCCCGTTTGTGGCGGAGACCAGAGTTGCTGAGGCTTGGGGATGAGAGCGTCTATCCGTCCATAGAGTCGATAATCAGACGGCTTGTGAAGGTTGGGGCTAGGGTGCTGTGTCATGCCAGGAAGTGGTACGTCCATATTGCGTCGGCTTTTTCCATCGCACGCTACTATCAAATCCTATTCGCCTGAGCCTGCAACCCGGCTTGGGGAAGGACAAATTAACCAACTGGGGAAGGAGGTGTGTCGGAAAATCGCAAAAAACCGGCCCCTTCGACGTATAAGTTGCGTATTCCAATCGGACATTGTAAACTTTTTCCAGTATCAGGCACGCAAGTGAAGTTTTTTCGGGCGAAGACCTGGGCCAAAAATGCGTGTGGGACGCTTGGCACTGAAGTTGGTGCATTATTCCGGTTCCCATCAATCGCAATTGATTCTCATGAGTTGGTGAGGATAAAACTTTTGTTAAAAAAGCAATTTATTATCGGAATCACTTTAGTCGCTGCTGTTATTTATATAGGGTACATCGATTACATAACCGGATATGAATTTGATATATTAATATTGTATTTAATTCCAATTGGAATTTCGGCATGGTTTGCTAACCGTGTATTTTCTATTTTAATTGTCTTATTGTGCACACTTGCATGGCACCTTGCTAGTGTGCTTTCATATGAATACTCTACAAGATGGTTTTTATATTGGAATACATCGATTCGACTCGTAGCGTTTCTTGTTATTTGCTGTTTGGTATTATATATCAGAACTCATTTTGACAAGGAGGCGCAACTAAATCTAGTGCTTTCTAAAGAACTCTTCGAACGTAAGAGGGCGGAACAGGCCCTAAGGGACAGTGAGGAAAGGCTCAATCTGGCATTAGCCGCAGGAAAGATGGGTGTCTGGGACTGGAATCTGGCAACCTACAACGTCTTTTGGTCTCCCGAGTGCTACAATATTTTTGGGGTGAGGAGCTTCGACGAGCAATACGAACTTTTTACAAATCTCGTGCATCCGGAGGACCACGACCGGGTATGCATGAGGATCAAACAGGCACTAGAACAAAGAACCATCTACCAAGATGAGTTCCGCATTATCCAGTCAGGCGGCAATGTGCGCTGGGTAACGGGTCGAGGACAGGCTGAATACGATGCAGACGGCAAACCGCTCCGTTTGGTAGGCAATATCCAGGACATCACCGAGCGCAAGCAGGCCGATAGCGAGCGCGAACGACTGATGATGGCCATCGAGCAGGCCGGCGAGGTAGTGACCATAGCCGACCAAGAAGGGACCATTCAGTACGTCAACCCGGCCTTTATGACCGTGACTGGCTACACCCCTCAGGAAGCCATCGGGCAAAACCTGCGCTTGCTCAGTAGCGGTCGACAGGATGAGGCCTTCTACCGCAAATTGTGGGAAACCATCTCCGGCGGCCGAACCTGGGAGGGGCGCATCGTTAACAAGCGCAAGGATGGGACCATCTTCACCGAAGAAGCCATCATTTCGCCGGTGCGAGACTTTTCGGACCGGATCGTTAACTACGTCGCCGTAAGTCGCGACATCACGGAGCACATCCGACTAACCAATGATCTCAGGCAGGCCCAGAAGATGGAATCAGTGGGCCAACTGGCGGGGGGCGTGGCCCACGATTTCAACAACATGTTGGGGATTATCCTCGGTTATGCTGAAATAGCCCTGGACGAAGCTGGTCCCGAGATGCCTTTACATGAGCAACTCACGGGAATCCGGAATGCCGCCCGCCGCGCCTCCGACATCACCCAGCAACTACTGGCCTTTGCCAGCAAACAAGCCATCAACCCCAAGGTGATTGATTTAAACGAGACTATCGAATGCATGCTCAAAATCTTGCGGCGGCTCATCGGCGAGGATATCGACCTCGCTTGGCTGCCCGAGGCGAACCTGCATCCCGTTCGGATGGATCTTGTGCAAATCGACCAGATTTTGATCAATCTTGTCGTCAATGCCCGGGACGCGATTACATACGGTGGCAAGGTCACTATCGCAACGGAGAATGTCGTCTTTGATGCGGCCTACTGCGCAGCTCACGATAACCTTGTCCATGGTGAGTACGTGATGCTCTCCGTAGGCGATAACGGCTGCGGCATGAACAAGCAGACCCAGAGTCACATCTTTGAGCCGTTTTTCACCACCAAGGTATTTGGCAAAGGCACAGGTCTTGGGCTCGCCACGGTGTACGGAATCGTCAAGCAGAACGACGGGTTCATTAATGTCAACACTGAGCTCGGCCAAGGGACGACCTTCGAGATTTACATTCCCCGGCACGCGGCCTGTCTTGTTGAAGCCATGGATCCACTCGCAGTGGGGTTGCCGCAATACCACAGCGAGACTGTGCTCCTGGTGGAGGATGAGCCGGAAATGTTAAAGGTGGGGAAGACGATGTTGGAAAAGCTGGGTTACAATGTGCTTATTGCTGATACCCCGGGCAAGGCCATCCGCTTGGCCGAGGAGCATGCCGGCAAGATTAACCTGCTATTGACCGACGTGATCATGCCGGAGATGAACGGCAAGGACCTGGCGGAACGGCTTCTGGCGAAAAGCCCAGGAATGAAATGCCTGTTAATGTCAGGCTACACGGCCGACGTCATCGCCTGCCACGGCGTTCTGAACGAAAACGTGCAATTCATCCAGAAACCATTCTGCATGAAGGATCTGGCCGTCAAAGTGCGGGAGGCGTTGGCTGGATTATGAATGAGGGATGAAGAGTAAAAAGCAGGGTATATCGGAAGGCCCAAGCTGTTCGTGTTACGGATTATTCGGCCTTATTCGTTCTTGCCGAAAGCGACAGCGGCACAGATGACAGACGGCGACCACCCCTGCGGTCTCATGCCTTCATACCCAAACCCCACCAGAAGATAGATTTGCTAGCAGATGCGGTTAAGACACTACCCTTATTTGACTATTTCCGAGAACAGTGGGTTTGATATGGGCCGGAGGCAGAAGTCCCCGAGAAACTGCTGTCTCACGGGTAGGCAGGTGGGTTTAGGTGTTTTCTGCGCTTTAAATGTCCAGTCACCAGCGAGCTAACATCCCGGAAACTCGCGTTCTGGTAAGGTTCCTTCCATGTATCGTTTTGCTGCTTCTTTGAGAACGTCACAGTTCCATTGCCCGAGTTGCACAGCCGTCTCGCCTGTCGCCTCCATCACCGCTTCGAACTGAGCTTTACTGGGAAGTTCAATTTCAACCTTCCGCCAACCATTTATTGATGTCCACGGGTTGTCGTCTTCGCCAATCTCGTTGGGCAGAAATGCACGTAGGCATGCGCTCAGAAATGCTGGACCATAATCGAAAGGAGGAACTGGAGGGAAGATATTACTGGACGTCGGCGCATATTCCGCTGCTATTTTTTCCGTATCTTTTTTGAGCCAAGCATAGACTTCCTTGAGCGGCTTAGCGCCAGCAGGGACAGCGATGATTGGGCCTTCGTCATTGAACTCAGCGAAAAGCCTCACATACGCCGAACTCTTTAAACTCAGCTTCCAATTCCTCAATGAAATGAATATTTTCACGCTGCTCTGTGACGTTGCTGACCGTAATCGTTTCCGAACCGGGTCCTCGGGAGCAGATGACGAGATAGTAAAAATCGAAATCGTCTCTGTTCAGCATTTCAATGTTCCTCCGGCAAAATTTTCAATGGCTTCGGATTTGACCTACCAAGGCAAGCCTCGCGCCAGTAGTCAGCGCTGCGGAGTGCATTTTCCAAAGCTTTCAAGAGTTCATCTTTGCTGACTGTTGCGAGATTTTCAGAAAAATAATTGAGAACAGGGTCCATTATTCTGTCCTTTTCAAGGGGATGAAGACTAACCTCGACCAAAAGATCCTTTCCTGAATCTTTTGGATCTGATCCCGGATTCCCTCTGAAACAAATGCCTCCAAGGGTGAACGATCTTGGATCAAGACAGACCGAAGAAAGAGACCGATCAAGGAAAAAACTGAACAGTATCCTTGTGAATTCAATATGAATGCCACATCGCCAATGCTGGTCATTCTTGTTAAGATCATCACGACCAGCCCAATTGCGCTTACCAGACCCGCAATGTAAAAAACCTTCGTCATCGTGCTAAACTCCCTCCATTCGGCCACCATAGGTACCTCCTCTATTTCCTAAACTCCTGAAACCCATGCCCACACTCCGCACACTTCTTTTCCCAAATCTTAACCGTCGGGACTTCCCAGAATCCTCCCCGCCCATGCGACGATAGTGGTAAACGACGACTTGGATTCAACATTCTCGCTTCCACATTCTGGACATTTAACTTGATAAGCCTTAGCATTTGCGTGTTTTGATTGGGATATCGTATGATTTGCAGACTCCTTACGCTTCAAGAGCTTTTTCAGGGTTTCTTGTCCCACGTTTCGACTATTGGATTTCCTGTTTACCTGGCTGGGCGGGGAAAAAATGTTTGAGGAAAAAAGAAAATTCAAAAGGTTCAAGGGCAAAGAAGGGGCATTCGCTGCTTTTATAAAACCCAATGAGCTTATGAACATGGGGCAAATCCAGGATATCAGCATGGGCGGGCTGTGCGTCCAGTATGTGTCTACAAACGAGGATAATAAAGGGTGCTCCGAAATAAAGATATTCGGCAGCAACGACCGTTTCATTCACCTGAAAAGGGTTCAATGCAGAATCGTGTATGATAATCAAGTGTCTAAAGGCCCCTGGGAGCAGATCAGCACGAGGCGCTGTGGGGTAGAGTTAGAAAACCTGTCCGTCAAACAACTGTCCATGCTCCAGGATTTCATCGATTATTTTTGCTTTCGATGAAACCCAATCCGGTAATCCAAGGGGCTGATTACCTCGCAATAAGGGATAGATCAGCATTTACGGGACACAGTGACACTGGATTTGAGCAGAATCTGCGAGCTATTTCCGAAATATTTGAAACTCATTCTCGCACTCCTCACACCTTTTTTCCCAAATCTTAACCGTCGGGACTCCGAGAATCCTGCCCACCCATGCGACGATGTTGGTGAAAAATAGCTTGGATTTCACATTCCGGACACTTCGCTTTTATCCGTGGATCTTGAATAATCATGGGATCTTGAATAATCATGGCTCGACCTCCCGTGGCTGAATGGGTTGGTGTCGATGGTGATTTGAGTTTTTGATTGGTTGGCTCAAAATAGATGGTGGATTGGATTGTTATCTTGGATATTCATATCCATTTGAAATAATTGGCCATAGTATCATTATGTATAACAATTTTACCTAACTCCTCCCATCTAAAACCCCCCTTTACATGAGCGATGTTTTTTTCAATACTGCCCTACACTGAAAAGCCAAACCCGCTGAGAAGCGGGGACGGAAAGCCACGGGTCTTAAAAGATAGCCGGGTTGCCAGTGACTTGTAACCACCCGGTTTTTTCTTTTCACCTCAAGAATGGGGGACAGGATGTCAGACCCGACCAGATCAGTGTCTAACCATAGAGCGGTTGAGGGCTATTCCATTGCGTTGGATTTTACGCAAAGATCGTCAAAGTCATCGGTTCAACAGAGCAGGATTGCTGACACGGTTCAAATATCCAAGGAGGCCTTGAACAAAGCAGAACAACTGAAGAAAAGCAAACAAGTTGCCCAGGGTCCCAGCTATAACACGGGCGGTGAACCAAATCTGACTTTGGAGCAGGTCAGAAAGGTTTTCCTTGCTGCAATAAAGGCGTACCACCCGGACCACTTTTCGAATCTCTCCAATGAAATGCGAGAAACGGCTACAAAGAAAACCGCGCAAATAATTGAAGCCTACAGATCTATCCAAAAGATCCTTTCCTGAATCTTTTGGATCTGATCCCGGATTCCCTCTGAAACAAATGCCTCCAAGGGTGAACGATCTTGGATCAAGACAGACCGAAGAAAGAGACCGATCAAGGAAAAGGCTGAACAGTATCCTTTTGAATTCAATATGAATGCCACATCGCCAATGCTGGTCATTCTTGTTAAGATCATCACGACCAGCCCAATTGCGCTTACCAGACTTGCAATGTAAAAAACCTTCGTCATCGTGCTAAACTCCCTCCATTCGGCCACCATAGGCACCTCCTCTATTTCCTAAACACCTGAAACTCATGCCCACACTCCCCGCACCTCTTTTCCCAAATCTTAACCGTCGGGACTCCCAGAATCCTGCCCAGCCCTGCGGCGATACTGGTAAACGACCACTTGGATTTCACATTCTCGCTGCCACATTCCGGACACTGAGGTTTTATTCGTGGATCCTGAATAATCATGGCTCGGCCTCCAGTGGCTGAATGACGGGGGTGACGATGTCGATCTGAGGATGGATCAGTTGGCTGAAAGTACATGGTGGATTGGATTATTATCTTGGGTATTCATATATATAGGCAGGAAGCATCATTTTAGTATTGGCGCCGGCTCTCTCGGTAAATACTCCAAATCCGCCCCGCAGAATACTGCCTCAACCCCATTTACAGCCGGAATGTGTTGTACTAATCGGATAATGCCTTAGATGGCGCTGAAGGTTTCAGCAAGTCCACTTTTTGCCGGCAGGATTCAAGCGTTCTGCTTCTATCTAACAGAAGATTATGGCTGGGGAACTCGAAATGGATTATAAACTTACCGACCTGATAGACATCCAGAGAACTCAGCGGCTGCTTCAGAACTTTTTGAGTGCGGTTGGAGTTCCTGCGGCAATCATCGATCTTAATGGAACAGTCCTGGTTACCTCACCCTGGAAGAGAGTGTGCACCGATTTTCATCGACAAAATGAGATCACATGCAGAAGGTGCCTCGAGAGCGATACGGTTCTCGCCAATGATCTTTTGAAAGGGAAAACCTTTTCACTTTACCGATGTCCGAACGGCCTCACTGATGCGGCTTCCCCGATAATCATTGAAGGAAAACACCTCGCCAATGCTTTTATCGGGCAGTTCTTTATCAAAGAGCCCGACTTGGAATTTTTTCGCGGTCAAGCCAAGGAGTTCGGCTTTGATGAACCGGCTTATCTGGACGCTCTGTCTGAGGCGCCGATTGTAGCAAAAGAGACCCTTACGTCTATCCTTTCCTTTCTCACCTCGTTTGCCGAGATGACAGCGGGTCTGGGCCTGAAGCAGTTAAGACAATTGGAAACGGAAAAGGAATTGCGAGAGGCCCGTTTGAGACTGGAGAATCAAAACGAGGAACTCCGAGCCAGCGAGGAAGACCTTCACCATGCTCAGGCCGTCGCGCATATTGGTAGCTGGCGAATGGATGTGCAACGCAATAGTTTGCACTGGTCAGACGAATCTTACCGGATTTTTGGCATTTCAAGGGGAATGCCTATGACATATGACTCATTTCTCGCCGCAGTTCACCCCGAGGATCGGGAGTTCGTGAACCGGATGTGGCAAGATGCTCTTGGCGGCATGCCTTACGACATAGAACACCGCATTCTAGTTGGCGACGAAGTCAAGTGGGTTCATGAGCAGGCGGAATTGGAATTTGATGAGGAAGGAGTCCTCAACGGTGGATTTGGTACAGTTCAGGATATCACCGAACGTAAGCTCATGGAAGATGATCTTCGAAAATCACGCAACGAGTTGGAATTACGTGTTAGGGAAAGGACGTCCGAGCTTAAGACCTACACGGCAAAGCTTGAGCAAAGTAACCAGGCTCTCCAGGAGTTTGCCTCTATTGCTTCCCATGACATGAAAGAACCTCTTCGCAAAATCATCTCTTTTGGTAACCTGCTCAGACAAAATCATAAAAATTCGCTCGGGCAGACCGGCAACGATTATTTGAATCGTATGCTCAATGCGACTCAGCGCATGCAATCGCTGATCACATCTCTTCTGGAATACTCAAGGGTAACAATGGACCAAGAGCCATTTCAAGAAACTGACCTTTATGATCTCGTCCATGAAGTTCTCTCTGACCTGGAAGTAAGGATTGCAAAAACGGGAGGGGAAGTCCAGGTTGGAGAACTCCCTTCTATTGCGGCCGACCCCACACAGATGCGGCAGTTGTTCCAAAACCTCATAGGTAATGCGCTGAAATTCCACAAACCGGGTGAGAAGCCGATGGTCCAAGTACGCTCAACATCTCATACAGATTCAGAATGCCAGATCATTGTTGAGGATAACGGCATTGGGTTTGAGGAGCAGTATATCGAAAGGATTTTCGCCCCCTTCCAGAGGCTTCACGGCAGAAACAGCCAGTATGAAGGAACCGGTATGGGCCTTGCCATCTGCAAAAAGATAGTCGAGCGGCATGGAGGGGCCATTACTGCGAGTAGCGAACCTGGGAAGGGATCAACTTTCACAGTGACTTTACCCATGATAGTGACCGGCGGGTCTCCAAAAAGAGGATCCGCTTTGAATTCACGTTGACTCTGAAACAATGTGAGTTCATTGGCAAGAGGTGGTATAATAAACTGGGTGAGTATGACCCGGATTTGCAGCCCATGAAGGTTCACAAATGTGATGGACATGGAAAGGTTGTTGGCGCTTGTGAAGTTATTGTTCAAGAGAGTTAGCTGAAACTTTCCTGGCGCGTCCTTCCAGTCACACTTTGGCGAAGTTCAATGCCACAACATCTGTGTTGACAATGGCCTTCCGGTGGAGATTCGAT
>PLSV01000062.1 GCA_003165235.1 Syntrophobacteraceae bacterium | reverse complement strand
TCGTTAGCCGGATGAACCAGAAAAAGCCGCGGTCTGGAGAAACGCCGCCGGGGTCGCAAAAGTAAGTATCAAAAGCCATCACCGCTGCTCCAGCCCGAAACTCGTAAGAATGCGAAAGAACAGGAGTTTCTCTTAAGTTAGCGGCTTTGGGTCCGACCCCATTTGCTATGAAGAATGGAAGCTGGAATACTTTTTAGATGGGCTCAGGTTTGAGCATGGGTCCATCCTTAGCCAGCTCTCAGCCAGAGATTCCATTATTTTGACCCACTCATCGAAAGTCGCCGGTTTGGTGATGAATGACTCCGCCCCTGCTGTCACGCTGGTGTGTTACAGGCAACACAGGAATCATGCAACGCTTCTGTTGCATGCAACACTTGTTTCCTCCCGGGCTATCAGCCAGTTATACTACCCACCCAGACTTAAGTTAACGTTATTCCGCAACAATATGGAATAAGTGATACCCTTCGCCTTGCCGGCACAGATTTTGATAATTCCAAAGCATTTCTGATCGTCATCCCACGCATTGTCTACCGATCACCAGTCCTGACAGGTGAGCGGTGGCTGGCGATTCTGAAGAAGAACCGGGGAATGTCGGATTGTTTCCCAGAGGGAAACCTCTAATATGGAGATTGAATGAAGGCGAATATTCTCGTTATCGATGATGAAGAGAGCATCAGGTTCAGCTTTAGTAGATTCCTTNNGGAAGCTCTGGCAAGAATGGATGAAACAGAATTTAAACTGATACTCGCAGATATCATTCTCGATGATGGATGGGGGATAGATATTTTACGGGAGGTAATGCAGCGGAACCTTAAAACCAGAGTGATCATCATGACGGCATATCCCAGTACAGAAACAGCTCAAGATAGTTTTCGCATGCACGCTGTTGGTTACCTCGTTAAACCGCTAAAACAGGCAGGGCTACTTAATTCCGTGAACATGGCATTACAACAATAAGGAAAATGGAGCCGGTGAGACAAAGTTGCAAAATATGGTCAATCCAGCCAGGAATGTACTGCATCGACATGATTCTATTCCCCTCATAACTTTGCTCTATTCCTCCATATTTTGGAGGAGGAGTTTATAAGTTTCTATCAGATCCACCGATTCACGTCAGACATACACAACAGGCAAAATGAAACTCAGTTATGTTTAAATTTCAGCTGCTCATATCCGGACAGCAGTCGTCTTGCATGCGCCATCATTGATTGGAGAAACGCGATTCATCTTTACGGATAAGCCCTTAATCACTGGTATATTTAGGTCTGCTTTTCGTTTTTCAATGAGTTGATAACCCTGTTTGCTTGTTCTTCAATTCCAGAAATTGTTCGAAGAAGCACCCTAAGAGAGCTCAGCGCTTTTTTCATTTGGTGTTTTTGTCTGATACTTAGTACCGGATGCTCAAGGAGGATCAATATATCTTCTAATACTATGGCGTTTTCTGCAGAAAACTGAGTGTAAGCCAGCTTCGGCCACATCATCCGCAGATATTCGGGAAGGTGGACTAATTTTTGAGCAACTTTCTGGTCCACCACAATCCAGATAGCCTGTTGCAGGCGGTCCAAGAGATGCTCTATTTCCTCTCTCTGCTCTTCCCACACTCGACTGGATGTTAAGAGACGATTCCATTTCGGGCGAATCATCGAGGTTAACCATTCAGCTTCTTGCTGCGGCAAGAGGAACAAATTGGCCAGTTCATTTTGTTCCGCCAGCAATTCTTTGCTGAGCTGCATCAAGTTGTCTTGGCCCTCGAGATGGGGTTGACCCAGCACGAGCAGCGCCGAGAGGTGTCCAAGAATGGTGACTTTTCCGTCGAATGACGGAAGGACCTTCTGCAACTCGATTTCCCATTGCGCCCTTAAAAAACTCACTACCGTATTGATAGTCGAAAAGATGAAACCCATTTTGGCGAGCGTATTACGCAATTCATGTGCCATATCATTGCAGGCTGCAAGACGCTCGCGGCTAAGCCTTTCGCGAGCTTCTAGATAGGTCTCTCGAAGATGGAGCGAAAGCAACTCGGTGCCCAGTGAATGGGAGAGCCTCTTGATGATTTTGGTGGAGTCGTCACCACGCCGAATTGTCTGTGGCAAAAAGTGGATCTTGATCACTGCCACAACAACATATTCCGTATCGTGCCAGATGGGGTTCCCTTGCCAATCCGGAGGATACTCCAATCCGTTAAATCCAGGCCCGTAAAGATTCGCTTTTTCAAGCAAAACTGGTTCCATATGATTGAAGTCTTCCACCCCACCCTGCAGCTGCTTGCGAACGCTTCGAGCGTCTTCACGAGGCTCGTCTGCTGTCCAGCTTTTCTGCTGCTCCACACACCATGCCATTGCCTCTAGTACGTGGCCGGGCTGGTCACGATATTCCTCCCAATTCCTGCCTGGGGGATTGTAATCAGAAACTTCGGGTAGTCCCCAGCTCATTGTCGCATTCTGGCCAGTCCGAATTCCTGACGTAACTCTAACGGTCCGTAGTTTTGGCATTGGACCCACTCTATAAATGGTTCCTTTGTTTGCATGCTTGAGAGAGAAAAGAATATTCTCAATCGCATTTTTACACGTATTTTCGAGAAGATCAGAACTTATGTGCATATTGCCTCACCACAGCGTACGGAGGGTCCTGGTGCATAACACGGTCAATCTCTTTCAAAAGAACCCTTAAGTATGGGAAAAAGAGTCTCAGCCAATTCTACACTGTCCAGAATATTCCGTCATAATGATCCAGCTCATTTAATTTGTCGGCAAAAAAAGATTGGGACTTTAAGGCTCAAATTGTCAAAACATCAAAATTAAAGTTGGGTTTCGTTGTGTTGCACCCAGTAGCTGACGCAATTTCTTTTTTTATGTCAATCGGAAACCCGGTGTTTTAAACGCCACATCATAAAAAAATCCGAACTGCTCAGTTTTTTCTTATCCTTATCGCGATTTTCGTGAGGTCGGCAAGGTTGTGCTCGTCCAGTTTTGACTCAGAAGGAGCAGTGAAATACGGACTAATACAACCCGCTGGGCTATCCTGTTACCAAGTGCGTTAAATTATCTCTTCTTCTCGCAGACTCACTGGACCAGACGTCTTCCGGCCACTGAAATGATACTTTCTTCCTAAATATTTGAATATGCAAGTAATAATTTTATCCACCATGCACTTTGGGCTAACTGATTCGAAACTCAGATCGGCAACGGAATGAAATCATTCAGCAAAGGAAGGTAGGCTATGGTTATTCGAGACATCCAGGGAACAGTGACTTGTCCCGACTGTGGAAGCGAGAATGTGAAATTTAAGTGGTCGTTTACCACCATCGTCGCGTGACTGGGCAAATTACTCGGCGTCCCGACGGTTAAGATTTTTGAGAAGAGATGTGCGGAGTGTGGGCATGAATTTCAGGTATTTCGGAAATGAGAGGTGTTATGATAATTAATCTTTGTGTGACGATATTCTCTCGGTATTTAAATTAGATATTTCTTCTGCTCGCCAATATTGGCGCCGGTCAGAAATCCAGCCAAATTGAACGGTCAGAAAGTTTGCCAGGGCTAATTTTGGGCATAACAAAACGACTTCGCGCAAGCGATTATTGGTGGAGAAGCAAGATTTAATCGGAACGGTCTAAGGCTACTGTAATAAGGCTCCTTGTTAAGGTTAGTCGAGACCTTGGCTCTTTGTCAGGCTGGGAGATCGGAAAAATGCTTTTCACTCCTGGTGGCCAGGAAAGCCTCTCTCCAGACAAGATAGATATCCAAACCCTCGACGAGGGTTTAAGTATAGAAGTAAATAGCAACCGAGTAAACGGATTTTGGTTCGGGACTCAAAAGAAGCAGGGCCACTTGGAAGAAAAACTAGTTCGCGTGAGCGAACTGAAGAAAAATGAAGAAAATGGTGCCTTAAACCGGCCAGATTGGCCTGCTTTTCGACCGATCAAAATGGCCCGCTTTCTCACCGGTCCCGATACGCCAATAACTATTCGATGATTTCGAGAATGACGCATTTGCGTATCTTCGTTGAAGCAGCGCTCAAAAGTGTACGCATCGCATGGACGTTACGCCCCTGCTTTCCGATCACTTTTCCGAGATCTGCCTTGGCGACCCACAGTTGGATAATCGAGGTCCTCCCGCCCTCAATCTCAGAAACTTTCACCTGCTCGGGATTGTCCACCAAAGCCCTTGCCATGGTCTCAATTAGTTCCTTCAGCATGATTTCCCCCTGAACGATACTCCAGTTGAAATGCATTCAGCTTCCGCTCGTCTTGTCTGGCGCATTTGCGAATCGAGATTCCGTCAGTGTATGGTCTGTTTCGCCCCCCCTTTTTGAGAAAGGAATTTCCCCAATTCGGGCAGGCAGAAAAGGGAACAGCTGGTAGAACTCTACCTTCATATTTCAACTCGTCCTTTCGAGTCTCTTTTTCTGTCATCGCTGTTCAATGGAAGGGTCCGGCCCCTTTTCCTGGGCAAGGTGATAAAATAATCATCCATCCCCAATGGATTGTTCCAGTGTGGCAACATCGTAACATCAGTTCGGGTGATTATCTTGGTAATTCCTGAGAGGTCCATGGCTATTTTTAACTCAGGACTCAGAAAGGAGTGGTTATGGAAGAAAAAAAAGAAAATTTCGATGAGCGATACCACGCCTCCTATGCTTGTAAATTGAAGACCATTCCACTGGACAAGATTGAGACTGCAATAGCGCAGGCCATAGGGGAATTAACCCACGACAGGGTAGAGTGCACGATAATAAATTTCAATGCCAAGAGCCAATTGGCGGAGATTGTCATTTCACTCGACACCGGGAGAGACAAGCGATATTGCAAGTGAAATTATTATCGAGCACCGCCCAACAGAGCAAGACGTCAGTTTCGACCTGGCTAAGCCCGACAGACTGACTCGACTTTAACTCCCTCTCCACAAAAACGGGGAAGTTCATACCCACGCCGTTTTGCTCCATGTCTTTCGGCAAATTGGCAAGGACCTGAAGCCGGGAATAGGCCTGGCAGGAGGACATGCGCGTGAATAGTGACAAGGCGCCACAAATGAATGATCTTTTCAAGAGCGTGGAGCAAAGACCAGCATCTGCAACAACAGATCTGGAGGAAGCACTCCGGCTGGCTGAATATCGCCTCGAGTCTTTGCTGGAACTTAGCCAGATGAGCTGGGCCTCCGTCAAAGAGATTGCAGATTACATACTGGAACGGCAAGTGCACCTTACCAGAAGCAAGTTAGGTGCTATCAGCCTCCTCAATGAGGACGAGACCGCTTTGACATTCCAGGCATGGTCGAAGGAGATCAGACAAAATGCTTCCATGGGGGAAGGAATAGACCTTTGGGTTCCCATAGAAAGCACGGGCCTTTGGGCGGAAGCCGTGCGCGAACGCAAACCTTTGATTGTCAATGATTTCTCTGAATCCAGTCTGAGAGGTAAGGTATTTCCGGATTGTCCCGTGGAAATTTCGCGCTTTATGAGCGTTCCGGTATTCGACGGTACCCGAATAGTGGCCATCGCTTTGGTGGGAAACATTGAGGAAGAGTATGATGACTCAGATCTGAACCAATTGACATTGCTCATGGATGGTATGTGGAAATTGATACAACGTCGCCAGTCCGATAAAGCCCTGCGGGAATCGGAGAGCCTGGCGGCAATAGGAAAAGCGCTATCCGGTTTAGCTCACGACTTACGAACTCCAATTGTCGCTATAGGCGGATTTGCTCGCCTGGTACAGAAGCACATGGGAGAAGATCATCCTGACTGGAATAAGCTGGAGATTGTTCTTAAGGAAACGCTACGGATGGAAACTATGGTGAAGGACATGCTGGATTTTGCGCGCCCATTGGAATTGGACCGGTCCATGGAGGACATCGAGCGACTGGTAGAAGATAGCCTTGCCGTAGTTGAGAGTGCGACTCGGGAGAAGACGGTGCGGGTCCAGAGACAGTCATCCTCGAATCTTCCATTCATTTTCATTGACGCTATGAGAATGAAGCAGGTCGTCATAAATCTTGTCATAAATGCCGTCCAAGCTTCACCCGAAGGCGAAACCGTTATAGTTCGCAGCCATTACAAGGGTGAAAATTTAGCCATTGATATTGTTGATCAGGGTTGCGGCATTCCGTCCGAGAAGAGGGAAGAAATTTTCTATCCCTTCGTTTCCACCAAGAAGGAGGGAACAGGTCTAGGGTTGGCTATTGTGAGAAAGATTATTGAGGCCCACAAGGGACAAGTGAGGATTTTCGATAACCCTAAAAGGGGAGTTACCTTCAGAGTGCTCATTCCCCGGTCATAATTGTGTATTAAACTATCCCCGCCTCTGGACCGCCCCAGGCAAGTCACAGCTGGACTCTTTTACGGCGGCCATGGGGCTTATTGTCGTCCGGGGCACTGTACAAATGTGCATCAACCCAAGAACTGCGAATACATTTAGTTTCTTGATCCCATAACTGCTTGCAAAATCTCCGGAATCCCCAAACTAAGCAAATACGTCTCCCACAAGCAGTGCCTTGCCTGAGGAAAGTGCTTCGCTCGTGATGGCATTCCGCCATTCCGTGGCTTGTGATTCAACGCATGTCTGCAATTCGCACTGCCCTAAGGTACCCGTAGCCGTAAATCCTCGGCCACGACCGTGTAGTTGCGTAGCCATTCTTGAGCGTTATTGTCGCCTAAGTCGGCCTTCTTCTTGAAGTCGTACCAATTCGTGTGAAGGATCTTGTAGCAGATGTTCTGAGTCTTCCAGAGATTAGCCTCTAAAGGCAATGTCCGGATTTGTTTTGCAGCTTCATTCAGCCTGTCCATCAGAGAAATGTCGCAGGTCGTTCGAGAATTTCTTCGGCCAAACGCTCGATGTTGGCTGCCACCGAACTGAACACTTTCTGCCAAAATGGAGAATTCTGCTCAGGCCTGGGTGCATAACGACAATGATATTAATATGTTAATCAGGCAACAGGCTCCCTCCGTAACGCCACAGAGGAGAGCTTATCTGAATCTCTGATGGACCTTCTGGACTATGAAAAAAAGGTAGGTACAGGGTAGGTCTGGGAGCTTACGGCAGCCAAGCTGGCTGAAAAACTCCGCCGCCACTACTCACAGGATAGAGCGTACCGAGTCTTGTTTTTTATGAGTTCCAGACCGGACGAACTGGAAGAATCCCATCTTAAAAAGCTCTTTAAAATTTCAGGGGAAGTGCTAAAAGGGGGAAAGGGGAAGATTTTAGGGTGCTGTTACTCACAATTCCTGGAGGACGGAAAGATATGGAATCATCGCTCAGAAGAGGTATCATTGTAGCAATCATTCTCTTATTTCTTCCAGTCGTCAGTTATGGTCAGACACAGGAACAGTTCGACTCCGTTACAGGCAAAGCCCCGACAGAGGAAAAATTCAATAACGACGCAGGAACTTCAACAGGAGGTATCCCGTCAGAGAAAAATTCCCAGGACGCCACACGAAGTTTGAAACGGAACGAATCCATAACACCCGAAGAATTCTGCTCTGATCACTTCGGGAACAAAACCAAAGAGTACAAAAGATGCGTTCAGCAAGCTGGTAGGGCCATCGGACGCAAATAGCCCGTTGAAGAGGAGACTGGATTGTGAAACATAAATATATCGCCCTGCTAAATGCTATGTTGTCTTCTGGCCTGCAAGCACTGCTTGCCAGATCCTTGAATCCTGAGCGGGCGGGAGAGCACAACGGAAATGATTCGGACGTGTTAAACTTTTAAGCGCTCCAAATTTCAAGAACGAGGAGCGATACTCAAAACTTTACCTCGGCAATTATGACCGGGGAATGAGCACTCTGAAGGTAACTCCCCTTTTAGGGTTATCGAAAATCCTTACTTGTCCCTTGTGGGCCTCAATAATTTTTCTCACAATAGCCAACCCCAGACCTGTTCCCTCCTTCTTGGTGGAAACGAAGGGATAGAAGATTTCTTCCCTCTTCTCGGACGGAATGCCGGAACCCTGATCAACAATATCAATGGCTAACTCTTCACCCCTGTAATGGCTGCGAACTATAACGGT
>PLSV01000283.1 GCA_003165235.1 Syntrophobacteraceae bacterium | reverse complement strand
ACATCTACCTGCACTACGTCCTGGATCTATGGGTAGACAGTTGGCGAAAGCGGGTACGTGGCGATGTGATCATTGTGCGATATGCCGATGATTGGATCATGGGGTTCCAAGACCAGAATGAAGCACAGCTTTTCCAGCAGCAACTGAAGGAGCGGCTGGCCAAGTTTGGATTGGAGCTGAACCACGAGAAGGCCCGGCTCATCGAATTCGGGCGGTTTGCAACAGCCAACCGAGTGAAGCGAGGGGAGGGAAAGCCGCAGACCTTTGACTTTCTGGGTTTCACGCACATATGTGCAACAACCAGAAAGGCCAAAAGATTTGCTATCCTGCGCAAAACCATCGCCAAACGTCTCCGGGCAAAGATGAAGGAAGTCAGAGAGGAGATCGTGAAGCGGATGCATGATCCAGTCCCGGAACAGGGGCGGTGGCTACGCTCCGTGCTCAATGGTCATCTCAACTACTATGCTGTGCCCGGCAACAAGAAGTCGATTGATGCCTTCAGAACCCATGTCATGCGGAGCTGGTTTTGGGCGCTTAGACGCCGGAGTCAGAAGGCTTGCAGCCTGACATGGGATCGGCTCAAGCGAGTGGTGGTGACCTGGCTACCCATGGCGAAAGTAAGGCATCTTTATCCGAATCAGCGACTTTGCGTCATAAACCCAAGGTAGGAGCCGTATGAAATAATTCAGGTGTTGTAATCATTGTCGTTACGCATCACGGCGTGAACGGAGTTCTCCACGGTGACAAGGAGTTTGAACTTCACCGGTACTCTCTCCGCTACGGGTCAGGACCCGATTCCTATAACATTTCGAGGCCATGTTCATGAAGAGGCGCCGGGATGTATTCTTCGCGGCGCAGGATTACGCTTCTGGCTCCGCTTTGTATCTGCGGCGCCCCTTACATGCCCCGTTGATTCTTAAGGAAGTTAATGTACGCCTCTGCCGTTTCCGCCGGTCTTTCTATCATCGGAAGATGCCCCGTATCTTTTAGGATGACCGTCTGGTGGTTTTTGAGGCCCTTCTCCAAAACCGATGCGCCGGACACATCACAAATCATGTCCTGATCACCCCAGATTATGCATACCGGCGCCTGGATCATGGAAAGGAAAGGCTCTAGGGCCAAGTCTTCTCTGAAAAGTTGCCACATGATTTTTTCGTTGTAACCCTTGGAGGCCATCATCTGGGCTACAAACGCCTTCCTGAAGTCATCTGTGAACGGTGGGGGCTTTACAAAAAAATAACGATCGCACTTTTCCTGGTCACCAACGCTTCTCATCCCGAGGCAATCGATGACCTTCATCTCAGATTTGGCCACTTTCGCCGTCTTGAGGCGCCAGGGGTCAAAGAGGGCCAGGGTCGATATTTTCTGGGGGTTCCTTGCGACGTAGACTGCCGCAATCGTTCCCCCCATAGAGTTACCCGCCAGATGGAACCTTTCAAGGCGCAAGACCGTTACAAATCGGTCGAAGCGCTTCACCTGGTTATCGATATTGTAATTCTCTTCGAACCGTTTCGTGCTCTCGCCGAAACCGGGCAGATCGGGGATGACGACACGATAGTCCCCGGTCAGATATTTCGCGAAAAGTGGCCAGTAGTCCTTGTTGGAGGCGAATCCGTGAAGGAGCAGCACCGTCTCCCCTTGACCGCCCTCCATGTAGACGATCCGGTCGCTGTCGACTTGGATCTCCTTTTTCACCATACCGGCAGAACCCCAGAGGTCCATCTGCATCAAGTTGAACTGCTCTTGTGCCCTCATCTGTTCAGCAGTGGGCGGCCCCGTTGCGCAGGAAGATAGGATAAGCGCAGCCAAAATCACTTTGATCAGGAACGAACCGGATAATGACAATAACTTTGTCATTGTTTCCTCCTGTCTCGGTCAATTAGTAATAATCGGGAATAATGCATCAAATTCTGCGCTCGGCATCCAAACTGCATTTTGGGATTGGATTTTTGCCTGAAAAACCTCCGCTGCACTCCTGAAGCTCCCAAAACGATACGATTTTCATATCGGACGTGCAAGAGATATCTCAATCCGTTTTTGCGATTTGAGGATGCACCTCCATCCCCGGAGTTTTATGGCCCGCTTTCTGCCTGTCAGAGTTAAGGGGTTCAGGAGAAAATGATGTCGTAATACCGGGCTAGTGGAAAAGCCGACGCAACATGGACATGCCACTTTCTGGCATGGTAGACCACTCTGGCCCCAACCTTTACGAGCCGTCTGATGATCAAGTCTATGGACGACTTGACGCTCTCGCCCCAGAACACCGTCTCCCGGATCATGTGGAGCAGATTGTAGGCAAGACACCCGACCAAGGAGCCTTGCCTGATTGGCTGCAAACCTGTGGCAGCTCGTCTTGTCCCATCTGAGCGTGTTCTTTCCTTCTTTTATCCGGTTCTCAATGTCGGCACGATCCTTGTAGATCGTGATTACTTGTTCCGTTTCAAGGTTCGAGTTGGTCACAATAAATCCCGTACGAGGGAAGATCTCACCAAAACGAGAGAGTGCAGATTGCCCGGCTCGGCTCTCATGCTCTTTTCCCAAGGCCAATCGAAGCGCCGGGTCCACTCTTAGGTGATTGGCGATCGGGTAGCCGGGGACTGTT
>PLSV01000067.1 GCA_003165235.1 Syntrophobacteraceae bacterium | reverse complement strand
TCCGTCATCCATATCAGGATGGGTGCAGCGAAGCGCAACCCATCAGCCCTGTAGGTGGGGCGCCCGGCTAAGCCCTGTAGGGTGGGCGTAAGCGGAGCGCAGCCCACCAAGACTTTTCGAGACAGTGCTCCATGTTCCTGTAGGGTTTCAGAACTGGCCTGTTTAGCCTTGAAAGGGCTGAATAATTCTATTATTAATCCTTGACAGCGAACAGGAAGAATACCCAACATCCGGGCCTTGCCGATCGGCCGTTTTACCGGAATGGAAAAATGCGCCGGATCATTCGAAAGAAATAGCGGGCATGACTTGCGGGACCTTTCCACGCAGGACATGGACCGCATATTCGTAAAAGATTCTATGGGCCTCTTCAGGACCGGCAATGGCCTCAGTGAGGGCGTGCGCCTCCGAAAGCATCGGCGCCGTTCTGCCGGGACTGTGTGAGTCGGTGGCCACGAAATGAGCCATTCGATGCCGGAGCAACTTTACGGAAAAATCCCGGATTGCATGCCCATAATACCCTGTGAGGCTGGCGGCCGTGATCTGAACCATGACGCCGGCCTGAATCCATTCCAACAGCACGGACGGATTTTTCATGAGATGGCGGTTTCTTTCGGGGTGCGCCAGAACAGTGTCGATGCCTTTGCCCCGCATCATCCCGAAAAATTTGCCCAGGTTGGGCGTAATGAGATCGGGTGGCATTTCAACAAGAGCGATCCGCCCATTGTCATTGATTGTCAGCAGCTCTCTTGACTCTATTCTTTCAAGGAGATTGTATTGGGGGGACAACTCGCAGCCGGGATAGAGTTCAAGCCCGATTTTAGCCTCCCGCAGCCTTGTTCTCAGTTCTTCGACGGCGGCCAGGATCGTGGTGCGGTGGTTTGCGGGAAAGACAGTCGAAAAATGCGGAGTGCATACGATGCCGCAGATGCCGTCTGCAGCGGCAATTTCAGCCATTTCGAGACTCTGGGCCCAGTCCTGGGCGCCATCGTCCAGACCCGGCAGTATATGGCAATGCAGGTCGATCACTTCTAAGCCTATGACCGGATTGCTTGTTGAGTCCGGAAGCAATCCGCGTATTTCTGTTTAATTTTGCAGGTTGAATCGTGGCTTTGATGGAATTGAAACCAGCAATGATTGATACGGCGTCGCGTTCAAGTCGGGCGCCAGGGGAGGACATAAAGCCCTCCCTTACGAATGAGCCGTGCGACAATGCTTTAGGGGCGGGGTTTATCCACGCCCGGTCTTGAACTTCCCGCATCAGCAAGGGGATTCGCCCGAAGCAGGCCCATGAAGCGCCTCAACCAGTTTCTCCATGATTCCTTCATACTGTGAACCGGGTGCTGTCTTTCTTACGACCCGGTAGTTTTCTCTCAAGGCTTCCTGAGCCCTCGATCCCGGCAAATTTGGCAATCTTGTGGCAAGAATGAGACTTTCTATCACAATAGCTTCCGCCCTGTTGATCAATTTTATGGGTTCATGGGCTTCAACATTGACAGGTTCGGATTCCAGGCGAAACCTGTTTCCCTTATTTTCCACCTTTTTGAGCCTGGCCTCTATAATAGCCGGCGCGCTTCTTACAACCGGAGCATTGATATTTAACGAATCCCGGTACTCTACGTTTGCTTCATCGAAAAGCGAGTTATAAAAAACGCTCACATCGGCTATCAGGTTCACTGCGAAATCTTTCAGCTCCATGATGCTCCTCAGAGTGCCGCTGCCGGAATATATTTCCATTTTCAGATTGACGAAATCATCGGTCCAAACCCCGATTGGCGCCGAATGAGGCTTATTGCCCCGGTAGGTCGATACAATCACCTCGTAAATCCAGCCCTTTTTCATTCCGATTGTCTGAAGCGGTTTCACTGGAACTCCTTGTTTTAGGTCCGCCGGCTATCTGCAACGAGATACCGGAAAGCGCGCCGTTTCGAGCCTCAGGCGAGAAATCCTGGCGGTCCCCGCTCCATCGCGCGGGACCGGACTTCCAGCAGGCCCCTCTTCTTTGTCAAGCCCTCGCAGCGGCTTCGGGCTTCCGGCCCACGCCAACCCGATAGCTGCTCACTTCGAAACGGCCCGCCCCTCGCTCAAAAGGTAATCCCCGGCATCTCCACCGACGGCAAGCCGATGGTGGACTTTGCCTTCACGCGGAACCACGCGTTCGAGGCTCCCCCTGGCGGTCGCCGGCTCCCCCGTGCGCGCCTGATCGCTGAAGCGCCCCCGAAAGGAGACGACCTCCCGCAGATCGGCCTCCCCCGCGCGGTCCAAAAACAACACATCCTCAACGCTATAGCGGCAGGGGGTGAAGATGGCGTCTGCGTCGTCGGTCACTCGAAATCGAATCGTAGCCTTCCCGAGCGGCTCGTACGAGGTATCGCCGTATCGCTCTTCACCTTCCCCTTTCCCTTTGATGAAACGGATGAAGTATGGAATGCCACCGAAATAGCCCTCGTTTGTCTTGCGGGACTGGAGCCGGATGAAGTCCGAAAAAGCGAGCGGGGTATCGGTTCGATGGGAAGCATGCAGCGCGGCCAGTTCAGCTCTGTCGAGGCGGCGAGCAGGCCCCCGGCCGCTATCCAGAATCCGCTCGAGCGCGCCGTGCGCCGCCCGTGATTCCATATCGCCATAGACTGCGAGATCCACGTCCGATCCAGGCCGATGCAACCCAACCAGCACCGAACCGGAGACGCCGAGGCTGCTCATGGGAATGCCGGCCGCGTCTTTCAGGAGGTTCGCAAAGGCGAGAGAGCTTTCCTCCAACGGATCTTTGGCGCCCTTTTCGAGAATCTCGGCCAGCCGGAAACATGGATCGTAGATCCTTTGCGTAAACTGCCCCGGCACTGTCTGCACTTCAAATCCGAAAATGGGATCGTAAGCAATATAGATTGGAAATCGGCCCTGCAGTATCTCCCGTTGCTCTTCAAATCGATACACGCGCCGATAGGCTGTGCTGCCGCGCTTCCGGTCTCCCTCGGGGTCCGGCATGAACCGAAGGTAGGCGATCAACCGATGGGGAGGGTGGACCAGTCCTTTGACAGTGAAGATCAGTCCCTCCAGCGTTTCAACGGCGAATCCTTCCACCGCATCGAGCCTTTCCATAACTTGCCTCATCACTTGCCCGGCCTCCATCACCCGCGCATGGAACCGGCGATAACTGGCGGCGCCGTCTTCCACGGCGGCGCTGAACCACCCACCGCGGGCCTTGCCCCGGCGATAAGTGCTCCGGGAGGGCATAAAGCCCTCCCCTACGAATGAGCCGTGCGACAATGCCGTAGGGGCGGAGTTTATCTCCGCCCGGTCTTGAACGCAACTTGGTATGAGAAGCGCCGGAGGCTGATTTTTATACAAACGGACATCTGAGTCAAGCTGATGTCCGTCGCCCGGTTCATACCACCTTCTTCGGGTTTACAGCAGGCTTTTCAAACAACGCAATCAAGGAAATCCAGCTCAAGAACCCAACCCCGTCCAGGCGCCTGATGCCAGCTTGCGTTAAAGATGGCGCTAATATTAGCGATGATGAAAATCCCCCCTGCCCCCCTTTTTCTAAATAGGAGCAATTCATTGCGCGCCACCTGGCTCTCCCCCCTTTCCTAAAGGAAGTCAGGGGGGATTTTGAACGCAACCTGGCATGAACCTGACCGCCAAATTTGGACTCGACCGCTTCAGTGATTAATTCTATACTCCTTTTTATCTCTTTCGCCGATGGCGGTTCGATAGATGGAGCTTTTGCATTCTGGAGGCCCGGTATGAAATTGTTGGTCAGCGTGGCGCGCGCAAAGGAAGTCGCGCCGGCCGTGGAAGGCGGGGCGGATATCATTGATGTGAAGAATCCCGCTGAGGGCGCCTTGGGCGCCAATTTCCCTCATGTGATCCGGGAAGTCCGCAGGATCACGCCCCCCGAGCTTGAAGTGAGCGCGACCATCGGAGACGTGCCCAACCTGCCGGGAACGGTGTCCCTCGCCGCACTGGGCGCGGCTGTCTGTGGGGTTCAATACGTGAAGGTGGGACTGCTTGGCGCGCGGACCCCGCGGGATGCCGTTTTCCTTCTCCGGGAGGCATGCCGCGCAGTGCATGCGCACGATCCCCTCACGCGGATCATTGCAGCAGCTTACGCAGATGCCCACAAAGTGAACTCATTGCCGCCGCTGGCCCTGCCCTCAGTCGCCGCCGAAGCGGGCGCAGACGGTTGCCTCCTGGACACCGCCGTGAAAGGTGACGGAACGTTGTTCACTAACCTGAGCGACAGCCAGTTGCGGAATTTCGTGGCCCAATGCCGCCGGGCAGGGCTCCTGTGCGGCCTGGCCGGTTCCATTGCCGCCGAGGATATTCCGCACGTCTGCGAGTTCGGAGCGGATCTCATCGGTATAAGGACTGCGGCCTGCCGGGGCGACCGGATGAGCGACACCCTGGACAGCCAAAAGGTCCGGCGTCTGAAAGATCTCATCGCTGCAAACGGGTCCCCCGGGTCGTTCCTTGCCCCAGCAGCTCTTTCAGCAGGTCCGGAGTATTCCCGTTAATGATCCAAAGGTCCAGGCCGCTGCCGGCCAGGATGGTCGCGAGGTATGGATCCACCCCCTCCCAGCGGGCCAATTGCCTCAACGTAACCAGGCCCGGCAATCCGCCGTCTCGAGCGTCCCGGCCGAGACAATCCGAAAGGCCGTCCACTGACTTCAGCAGGACCAGCTTGGGGGCCCGGACCAATTCGGCCACCCAGGCGCTGATGGAGTCGGAAGTCACCATCCAGTTGTGCGGAAGCGGGTCGGTTCGGCGAAGAAGGTCGAACGGCATGAGCACCGGGACCCTCCCGGAAAGAGCGATTTTGCGTGCGGCCTGCGCGTCGCGCGCCGGTTCGCTCCGGGGGATCAGGTCTGAAAGCAGGTAGCCGAATTGATCCATGGCCAGGATGGCCATCCAGTGCGATGCGTCGTCACTGAGCCCGTAGCGGCCGTCACAGTCCCGCACCGTGTCCGCGAAAGGACCGCCTCCAGGGACTGCCAAAAGGCGGCGTTCGCACCCCAGTTCCGCCAGCAGCAGGCACAGGGCCCGCAGGTTGGCGCCTCGGCTCAGGCTCCCCCCGACTTTCACCACGACCTCGATCATGAATCTTCCCCGGCTATTTTTTCTGCCAAAAGATACGCCGCAGCCATGGCGGGAAGCGCGCTTACTGCCTCCTCCCCCCATTCCCGGCCCAGGTCCAGGATTGTCATGCCCACTCTCCGCCCCAGTTCTGCGGCAAGAAAAGTCCCCGCGCCCGCCACAGCCAGCGGCATTTGATACCCGTTCTCCAATCCCGAAAGGACCTGGCGCAAGGCGTCGGTGAGTTGCTGGAGCTGTTTTTCAAAAAGATATCGGGCCAATTTGAGTGTTTGATCCTCGTTCAGCATCTCTACATCGGCGCAAACCAGGCGGGCGAGCCGTTCCCGCGCAGCTCCCGGAGTTCTGGCCCGTCCGTCGGGAGTGGGGCACGTGTATGCCTCCGCAGATATGAAGCCCAGGATGAGATAGACGTCAGCCATCACGGTAAAGTATTCGGCCGCCACACGGCACATCCGGCCGGCAATGGGGACCTCGCCGGCAATAGTGTTGGGGTTTGTTCGCATGATTCCGGAATAGACCAGTTCGCCCGATGTCAGACGTTCCATGTCCGTGGTCCCCCTGCTGACGATGCGGCCGTCCCGGATGGGGATAATATCCGTAGTCGTGCCCCCCACATCCAGCAGGATACAAGTGGGATGCCTGAGCGCAACATACAACGCGCCGGCGACCCAGTTGCTCGCGGCAAAATCCAGGGGACGCAGGCGCGCTTCACAGAACTGCACGAAATCGCCCGCAAGACTGAGAGGATGGATAGGGGTCAGCGGGAAAGCATTGGCCATAGCATCGAAAATGAAGAGCACTCCCTCGCGCTTGGTCAAAAACGTATCGGAAAGTTCAGCGGTCATGGTCACCGCCATGGCGTTCGTATCGGAGGCGCCCAGTGCGTCCCCTGTTTCGGCTAGCGCGGCGGGCAGATTCTTCCGCTCCCGCCAAATCTCGAAAGGGCGAACGGCAACCTTGCTCTCAACCGAGCCTTCTTTTCCTCTGCAAAACGCCGCCGCCTTGATGTTGGCGCCCCCAATGTCCCAACCGATAGTTTTAAGCGAGTCCATCGGCGCAGAATTCCTCATTGTTGTTGAATGACGCCCTGCCTGATAGTATAATTTTTTGCGGAAGCGCGCAATCACGGCAGGCGCGCCAGATGGCCTCCGCCAGGTTGATATTGATCACATGGCGCAATCCCACGTACGAGGTGGTCAGGCGGGGATTGATCTCGATAACATAAGCCTCCTTTTCGGTCAGCAGCATGTCGACCCCCACGTATCCCCTGAGCCCCGGCGCCAGGGACACGGCTCGTACGGCATACTCGAACGCCGAATCCCGTTGCAGATGATCCAGAGGCACGGTCCCTCCCCGGTAATGGAACGGCGCGCCCACGCTGAGCGCCTGCTCGTTCAGGCTGAGGGGCAGCGCGCCCGTTTTAGTAACCAGGAGCGAAACGCTGGCGTGAGTTCCGGACAGGTATGTTTGCAGGAGGATGCTTTCGGGCCATGGATGCAACAGGTCGAGAGCCAACCGGATGGAGGACGAATCCGAAACGATGCTGACTCCCTCGCACCCGACGCCGTCGATGGGCTTCACCACCAACGGGAACCCGAATTCTTCGGCTGCTGTGAGAGCTTCGGCGCAACTCACCCGCCACGTGCGCGGCGTGGGCAGGTTATTTTCCGCGAATCGGTGGAAACACTCCCATTTGTCTCCCGCGACGGATGCCCCCCCGGAACTGGAACCCAACAGAAGCCTGCCTCTTTCCTCCACGAGAGCGCTCAGCCGGGCGAGAACACCGTTGGTCTCCGGGGCGATGACGAGCACCGCGTCCACGTCGGCGACCAGGTCGTTAAATGTGCGGAGGTATTCTTCATGATGCACGTTCACTACCCTGTCGGCGCAGAGAGAAAAGCCGGCCAGCCGAACGTCGCGGGTGGTGATGAGGCTGACGCCGCCCCACAACCGAAAGTCGTTCAGGACGGCCCTCAGCATGGCGAAGGCTTCGGGGGCCAGCCCATGCGGCAGATCTTTGGCAGGCCAGCCGCCGCCGGTTATATATTCATGAACCAGAACTCTGGGAGGTAAGGACCGCATGCGCATTATCCCTGTGATAGACCTGATGAAGGGCGAGGTTGTGCAGGCCATCCGAGGCGACCGGGCCAATTACCGGCCGGTGCAAAGCGTGCTCGCCTGTGATGCGCAGCCCCTGTCCGTCGCCCGCGCTCTACAGGATGCGACGGGGTGCGATGAATTCTACATAGCCGATCTCGACGCCATCATGGGTGGACAACCGCAGTGGAACGTCGTTCGGGAAATGGCCGGCGCAATAAAGGCGAAACTGAGCCTGGACGCTGCAATCGCCGATGCCGCCAAAGCCATGATGGCGATAGAGGCCGGGGCCGAACGGGCGATTGTATGCTCTGAGACCCTCCAGGACCTGGATGAATCAAGAGCCATAAGAGGCGCGCTTCCAGCCGAGAGGCTTCTTTTCAGCATAGACGTTGTGAAAGGCCGCGTGCGCTCTCGCTGCCCCGCCCTCCATGACGCCGACCCGTTGGCTGCGCTCGACCTGATGGCCCGGCAGGGATGGTCGCAATTTATTATCCTGACCCTGGACCTGGTGGGCGCCGGAGGCGGGCCGGCCTGGACGCTGCTGGAAGAAGCAGGCATCCGTTTCCCCGAACTCTCGATCATCGCGGGAGGAGGCGTCCGCACGTCTCAAGATCTCCAGCGACTGGCCTCCATGAACGTAAGCGGCGTTCTGATCGCCACGTCCCTTCACCGTGGATGGATCACCCCACAGGATTTGCGCCAGATTGCGTTTAAGACGGGACGGGGATAAACCTCGCCCCTACAGTATTGCCGCACGGCTCATTTGTAGCGGAGGGCTTTATGCCCTCCCTGAGCGCCCGGCTTGAACGCAACGTCGCATTACGGGCCCTGAGACCGCAAAACTGAGGAACTCACCAGCACTTCAAAAGGTCCTTGAAGCTGTGCAACTTCCGGCCCTCGACGAGAAAAATGAAAATTGCGGCCGCCACGAGGTCCGCCGTTGTTCCCGGATTCAGCCGGTGCCGCTCGTCACGAAGTTCCACGTCCAGATTCTTCAGTTCCTCCAGACCTTCTTCGGAAAAAACCCCGCCATGCTTCAGAACACCCTGCGCCAGCCCGGAAACGCGTTCGGAGGCGGCCGGCCCGTTCTTGCGCGCGATCAGCGAATCGGGCCTTCGGGCAAGAATCGTTAGAAACGTCTGGAGAATGGAGTCCGACAATTTGCGCCCTGCTTCCCAGTGTATCAGCAGCGTGGCGTACCCGACCTCGAAAGCCAATTCGAATCCGGTAACGTATTCGCCGGCCAGGGCATCGCGGTCCCGGGCCAATTCCATTGCTGCGCGCAGCGTCACATCAACGTCATCGTCGTACACATCACATCGTTGCACTTTGCCCAACCCGGCCGGCGAAGCAACCCGGATCGCTTCATACGCCATCCGGGCGTCCTCGACGCTGAGACCCTCCAGCACCTCCGCGACGGCCGCCCGCAGTCCGTCGGGATGCCCGGTCCCGACCGCTTTCGCGAGAGGCGCCAGGGCGATGGCCAGGCCCAGATTGGTGTTCGTCCCCACCAGCCTTCGGGTGGCTCTTACCGCCTCCAATATGGTCTTTCCCACAGGAGATCGGGCCGCTTCACGAAATGCAGGCCCGACGGCCACTGCACTGACCAAAAAGTCCTCGAAACGGCAATCCGCAAAGTCATGCATTCTCGATACGTTGCCGGGCTTCCAGGCGGTTGCTTCCAGAATGCACGCCAGTTGCGCCGCCCAGGCAACCTCATCTGCGGGTAAAGCAATCATCGCATTCCGTTCAATATGTGATCCACCAGAAGTTCGGGCACGTCGATCCCGGTTGCGGATTGGAGGCCGCGCCATCCGGGAATGCCGTTAACCTCTATCAGCATGTATCCCCCGCCCTCGCGCGGCAGGATGTCCACTCCCGCATATACCGCGCCCAATGCCCGGACTGCGTCGATGCTCATCCGGCGCAGAGCGTCGTCGAGAACCAGCGAAGCCGCCGACGCCCCATTGGCGATGTTTGTCTTCCAGTTCTTTCCCCTCCGCACCATCGCAGCGACGACTTCTCCATTTATCACGAAAACGCGGATGTCTTCGTTATTGTGGGGAACGTACTCCTGGAGGTAATAGATGTAGTTGCCAAGCTCGAGCGCTTTGAAAACCCGGTGCGCGCAGTCGGCATCGGTGATGCGCACAATGCCCCGGCCCTCGGAGCCGAAAAGCGGTTTGAGCACAACGTCGCCAGCCAGTTCATGGTATGCGGCCATAGCGTCGTCAAAGCGCTCCGCGACTATCGTTCGAGGTGTGGGAAGTCCTGCGGCCTCGGCGAGAGTCAGCGTGTAGTATTTGTCCACCGACCGCTCGATGGTCGAGGCTGAGTTGATGACCCTGACCCCTGCATTCTCGAGACGGTGCAGAGTGTCCATGCGGTATATGACCTGTTCGAGGGAACCGCCGGGAATGGCCCGCACCAGGAGGACGTCGCAGCTATCCAGCGGCTCGCCGCCGCACGCGACGCCGGGCGTCCCCCCGCCCAGGCGGGCCGTAAGGCGGGTGACCGGAAAACATGGGGCGTCGACGCCACGCCGGGCCAGCACGTTTTGCAGGGCCGTCACATACCAGCTTCCACGCCGTCCGACAATGCCGATTCTCATTCCGGAAACATCTGCCTTATGAGGTCGAGGTTGACGCTCCCTGCGTGGAAAAAACGCCCGCTGGCCACATTGTTGATGGAAACCTCCGCAGGACTGAAAAGCAGTTGATCGATCTTGTAGAAATCCCCCCCATAGCGTTGGAAGAGGTCGTAGAAGGGCGTTCCGTAATCCCTCGACGCAGAAGATGGAAGCACTTTCACCAGGCTTTCAATCAGTACGTCGTCTCCACGCACGGTATACCATGCCTTTCCCCCGTAGAGAACCGCGTCGTTGGTGCGTCCGATAGCTCGCAGGTCATCGCGGGCGACAGGCGCCACAGGACAGGTCCCGAAGCCGGATATCACAGAGCTGATGTCGAAACCGACCTCCAGCATCTTGTGCAAACCCGTCTCGACTACCCTTGCCGCCACCTGCACCGATCCCACCAGACTGGCGGTGGGAGCGACCAGGAGGTAGAGTCGGTCGGGAGAGATCCCGCATTTGCCGGCTATCCATCCGGCAACCTCTTCCGATGGAAGGCTGCGGCTCTCCAAAGCCAGGACTCCGACCTCGGACCGATCCCGATAGTCCAGCTTACTGAATAACGGTTCCCCCAGGAATAAGGCCCTGGCCGGGCCGGAACCCATGGCCGAATACGCCCTGGATGATTGAGTCTCATCCACCTTTACGGCCCAGCCCGCACATTGAGCCGCCATGCATGCGAGCGCCGGTCGAGCGACCGTAACGCTCACAGCAGGAAATGACAATTCGCCGCAACTGATCTCGCAGAAGAGCACTTTCCCCAAGCCGCCCAGACAGACCTCTGCGAAAAGGCGTCCGGCCTCAAGCGATCCCGGAACGTTCACTCCCGCATCCACCAGCGTCGTCCCGTTGCCGAGTCGCGTCGCCTCCAATTCAAGTGCTTCCGCCTCGCCGATCATATCACGGACGATCTTCAGGGATCCCTCATTCAGGCTTAGCATAGACGAGAATCTCCCCCTTTCCGAGTGCTGTGATGTCGCCGCTGTAACGGCGAAAGTCCCCATCGACAGCCGCTGCCGGAACCGGCAATCCCCACTCGAGCAGGCGCCGCAGATAGCAGCGCAGGAACACCGGGCGAATCGTGCATTCATAACGATAGGTCAGGAGAATATCGGGAGGCTCGCCCAGGGCCAGGATGGTCCCCCGCTTGTTGCCGGCCCCGGCCCGCTTCCCTAGGCGGCCCAAAACGATTATCGTGCCGGCGGCCATGTACGCCCCTGTAAATTCGCCTACATCGCCTTGAACGACAATGAGCACGCGCCGGGCCTTTGCGCCGACCTCCCGGCCGGCATCGCCTTCAACAATGATCGTTCCCCGGTTGGCGCCGTATTTCTCGCCGGGGTAAGCAGCGCCGACGCGGTGACCCGCGTTCCCTTTTATCCGGATGAGCCCCCCCCGGATGTGCGCTCCCGCCCAGTCAGAAACATTGCCTTCGACGACGATCTCACCGCCTCGCATGTAAGCGCCCAGGTGCAGCCCTGCGTTACCCCGCACCAGGACCCGGCCGTGGCTCATCCGCAGCCCGATCTTCTTGACATGCCCCAGCTCGCCCTCGACCACCACGCGGTCGGAACGGTCGCCCTGGATTTCAAAGAGGTCTCCCAGCGTTGTCCTGCGGCGGCCGTAAAACGCGGGCAAAGCCTTGATCTCCGCCAGGGTGCGGCTGACAAAGAGGTCCGGGCAGATACTGTCGGCCTCGATAGGGATAGTCGTTGGCGCCCTTAACCGCAGAGTCACCATATCCCTTTCGTCTGCGGATTGCTTCATCAATCCGGCACACGATACGCAGCCCACGGTTCGCTCCTTCCCGGCTCCGAACTCTTTTAAAGAATTTCATGCAAATGGAAGTGATAGCGGCCCAGCTTGCCGCCGTAATTCCCGGCCGAGATGCGCACCACTCCAGCACGGCAGGCGGCCTGGACCCCCACCCGCATCCCTTCTCTCACCGCTCCTTCGTCTAGACCGTCGATAACGATCTCCATCACGCAATTGACGCCCTCGGGCAATGCTGAAACCACCTGGCGCCGGATCGTAGGACAATAAGCAGTGTTGGTGGACACGAACTGTCCCTTGTACCTCGATCCGACTTTGCTCCCGCTCCGTACGACTCCTCCGGGGAAAGGCATGATGATTCCCGGCACGGCGCACATTTCCTCTACTGACGCCTCGGCCGCCGACAGCGCCGCTCGTTCGTTCTCCGCCAGAATGAGAAAGTTGCCGCCGCCTATGGCCTTCTGCATGCTGAAACTCTCCTCGATGACGAATTCTCCGTCCATCACGGGAACGCGCCATAACCTCCGCTTTTCGAGCAGTTTGCTGCTCTGAAACCCGTCGCCGAAAAAACGAAGCTTGCCGCCCGTCTTCACTTTGGCGTCCGCCCGAAGCCCGTCGTAGCAAGCCGAGGTGGGGGAAGTCATGATACACTGTCCCACACGGTTCAGTAGAACTTTTTCCATGTCATTGCTCGACATCGTAAAGAAGAGCACTATAACGCCAGGGCGGCCGTCGGGCGTTTGCTCCGGGGGGAGCGCCCCTTCGATGCCCGCTTCGCAGCCGCAGCCGATAATGGATGTCGCGAAGCCGGTGGCGGTCCTGGCCGCAGTCATGGCCCAACGGTCGTTGCTCGCCGTGACTATTAACCGGCTGGCCCACATCTCGAAGGCCTCGGCAAAGGTGTTTTCGATCTCTACGTTGTTGATATGCACGTGTTCGAGTTCCACCCTCCCCGGCCGGGTTTTCAACATGGGTCGAGCGCTGCCGGCCGGTGTCCATCTGGAAACGCTGCTCCTGGGGGAGCGCCGGCGCCGAACGCCCCCTTTCCTTAAGGCAGGGGGAATCCTGGTTCGTAATACGCCGAATCCACCCTAAAATACTCCTAAATCCACCTTCTGAAAAGGGGTGCCGCAAACCCATTCGCCGGAGCGGCAGGGTTGGTTTCCGGACACAAACTAACCCAGGCGCTTTCGTCTCAGGCTTTCCGCTCCGTCGACGCATATATGATCGAGAGACGAGCCGCCGGCATCGCGCAGGCGCATTACGTCGATCAACCTTTCATGCATGCCGCCGGCCAGTCCCTCGGCTATCAGGGCGGCGCCCTGCGCGGCTTCCTTCGCAATGCGGGCAAAACCTTCGACCCTGTGCACCGGTGCGAAGCGTGAAAGCCGGTGAACCACCACCCGGGCAAACCCCTCGACACGGCAGAGACGGCCCGAGATGAGGATCTCCCTGGGCGACGGCGCGATGGCCGTCGCAGCGCAAACGCATTTCACGAGACTCTCCAGAAAAGCCTCCAGTGCAAGACTGCAACGGGCATCGATGCGCGTGCGGGCCATCAGTTCCTCCGGCGGCGCCTCCGGGTGGCCCGAAATGTGGGCCATTCCGCCGGAGCAAAGGACTTCCTTGTGGAAGCCGCCGAGCAGATAGGCCAATTCGCCGTCCATGGCCCCCATAGCCAGATATCCCATCGGACCCGAGGCGCCGCCGAAGCCGTCCGCCACCTGTCCGTTTTCCACCGCGATCACCGCGCTGAAGGCCGATCCCAGTTCTACGTAGATGAAGGAAGTCGCCTCATAATCGATATTAAGGCGCATCGACTGGTCGCGTATGCCCAACGCCACGGCGCACAGTTTGTCAGCAGTGCCCATGTCGATCCGGTTGACCTTGCGCTGCGGCGGAACCGTGGGAAGATGAATGACAGAGGGAGCGAAGTAGATCGGCAGGCCGCTCTCTTTGAGTAAATCGAGCATTCTGCGCATTCCCCCTATAACGGCGGGCCGGCCGCTGTCCCTCTCTTCGCTCAGGAGGAGAAGGTCCATTTCCCGTGGCCCCAGGTCCCGGGCTGCAATCCAGGGCAATCCATAGCCGGACGGTCCGACGACCATGTCCAGTGGGGCCGCCGCCTGCAGCAGGTCCACCAGCGCCTGCGGATTGGCGCTGACATCCGCTGTGGGGATGGACCTGTCCAGGAAGAGCCGGTCGCCCTCCAATCCGCAGATGCCGAAGCTCTTCGTGCCGGGGTCGATGCCAATGCCGCGTCGCACGCCGCTCATGGCGTATCCCACCTTTCGCTCAGGTAACCCCAACGCAGGTTTGACTCCTGGGTGTATCTTTTGCCCAGGCGCACAGCCAGGGAGGCGCGTTCCAACTCCCGCCCCAGATAGAAAGCATGAGAAACGTCTTCCAGGTCCAACTGAGCGAAAATCTTGCCGGGATCTCTGCCGCAAATGAAGACGTCGCGGTTGAACACATATATCCTCCGGTTATCGGTAAAAATACGGAAGTTCTTATCACGCACCTTCTTTTGCATCCGCCGCAATTCAGCTTCGCTGTACGGTTCATACGGCGGATCTTTAATCGCGATCAGCTCGAAGTCTATATTTTTCGGCAATAGCCTGTTCCGGTTTGCATAATGCATCAGTCTGCGAGCCAGGTCCAATTCGCGAACAGCCCCTCGAGTCCAACTGATTACCTCGGTGGTGAGAACGTAGTCTATCTTCAGTTCGGTGAGCACCCCGGCCATCAGGGCGTTTATGCCGATGCTGTCCGAATCGATGAGTTCGGTAAGGTTGCCCACTCCCATGAGCATCTCGGCGCCGGGGAACCTCCGCCGCGTTTCGTAAAAGCGATGCAATGCCTCGGTGAAACCGAAATTGATGGGATCTAAAATAGGGTCCATTATGTAGGGCACGCCCCATTGCGCCAACTGGGCTGCGTTCCGCTCCAATGACTCCAGCCCCTCCCCGAAATCGGGGATTACCACTACTTTGCACCCAAGGTCTCGGGCCAGATACAAATTAGCCGAGTTGACGCTCAGCACTAAGTCCACGCCGGCTTCGGCGGCTTCCCGGATGGCGCCGGCATCGAAGCTGTCCACGCTGACCGTGAAGCCACGCTGCTTCAACTCCGCCACGACCCCTCCCACTCCCTGGAACCCACCCTCGGCGGGGCAGCCAATATCGATGATATCAGCCCCGCTGCCACGGTAGTACTCAGCCATGGCCAGGATATCCTGCCGGGACATGCGATGGGCGTCCACTATCTCAGCCAGGATTTTCACATGATACTCGCCGTAACCTTCCCGCACGGACTCGTGGCCGAGGAACGCGGGAATGTCCTTCAAATCGCTGGGGCCGCGGACCACCGGCACACCCACACGTTCCCTGATGAGCGAAAGGTCGCCGGGACAAAGACCCGGAATCATGACCTGCCCGCACCCACGGGCATCGAAGACATGCCGGGCGATCCATTGGACGCTCATCAAACCCGCCACGGAAATGTCCAGGACTTCCAGCACGTAGTCGAAGCCGGGCCCCATCTTCTCCAAAGTGAGCCTGAGGGAATCTGCGGCCAGTTTGCCGGTCACGAACATGTAATCAGGCATTTTCAGATACCGGTGAACCCCCAAAAGAGAGACCATACAACCGGCATTGCCGATTTGCGTACCGGGAGGTTCCTTTTCATCGCTTCGGAGTGTTCGGAAAGAGCATGAACGGACGCCGGGCGTCGGCCGGCTTCAGCGGACGCAGCTAAGCAGTTTCAGGAGGAATTTCGGCCGTGAAAGGGCGCCTGTAGTAAGCGGTTTGTCCCGGAGCCTCTTCCACTCCCACGGTGATGGCGGCAAGGCTTCCGGCCTCGGGCTGCAGCGTCTCCATGATGCGCTTGCAGATATACTCCGCCAGCCGCTCTGCTGTGATGTTGTCCACCGGCAGGACGAACACGTCCGAAGACGGGAAGACATAACGCCTGTCCCCGAAATGGATCACCCACTCCTCACCGGTATTCTGAATTTGGAGACACGAGCTTTCGAAGGGCAAAAGGAAGCGATGATCGAGCGAATCGCAAATTTCGCGGACAATTTTCTTTATTTCCACGAAATCGAAAACCAAGCCCTCCCGGCTAAGGTCGCCCTCCAAAACCACCGAGACCCCATAATTGTGGCCGTGCAACCGCTCGCACTTGCCGAGAAACGATATGAAATGCGCTGCGCTGAAACGCAAATCGCCTTTGCCTACTTCGACACGAAACACATCTTATCCTTTGAGCCACTCTTCCAGAGACGTGTGCCGGACCACGTGATCTCTTCCTATCATCTCACGGCGGATTTCTCCCAGGGCGCCGAATCGTTCCGCAAAAGCGTTGTGCTTATGAACGCCCTCGAAGTTCTCTTGCTTGGCCAGGACGAAAGCGTGATCCGGTAAATCGGGATAGATTTCCACCACGTTGCGCAGCATCTCGCGCACCACGTCTTCCACAAACCTGGGATTGCGATGGGCCTTGTTGACAATGAAAAACTCGTCTGTGCGCTTCAGGAGTTCGTAAGTCTCCGAACTCATCGACGCCTCCACTATATGCACCAGATTCTCGGCCCTCACCTGCATCTCGGATCCGATCAGCAGCGTGCCTCTTCCCCGCTGATTGTGAGAAGCCATGGGGATAGTGTCAACTATACGTTCCGCTGCTTCCAATGTAAACCCTTCAGCCCTCAACAGGTCCTTCGAATGGCTTCTCACCATGTCCTGAGCGCACGGACACACCGTCATCCCCTCCGTCTCGACGCCCACCAGGCGCCTGGCGCCTTCTCGAGTGCTCGAAGCGATGCCGATCAAAGTGTAGATCTCTTCCACCGGCCTTGCAGAGATGGGGGTGACTTTCATCAGGGGAGCGCGCGCGCGGATATGCACCTCGNNGCGCACCTCGGAGCGAATGGCTGACTGAGTGCGCACTATCTGCAGGGCCAGCCTCTCAGCAAGAGATTCAATGTCCGGTGAAGGTTCCAGAACTATTTCGGCCGCGAGCGACTCCAGCACATCGCTGAAGCGCGACATGTGGACTCCGGTCTGTTCGGGTTTCACATCCACGTACAGGTCCAGTTCGGCGTAAAACAGCGTGCCCCGCTCTCCGTTGGCTATGTGAATGATGCGGCGCAAATTCGTGACTCCCGAACGGCTCAGGCTGACGGATACGCTGGGCGCCGAAGCTTGAACGTCGTGCTCGAGTCGCAGCCTGAGGCTTCGTTCGACCCTCCGGACCCCCGCCGGTTCGGCCCTGCGCAGCATCTCCTCCACGGTTATTTTAAGTATCGGATGGACCAGGTCCGCGGCGATTTCCGCCAGAGGGACCAGGACGAAGGCTCTTTCATGCAAACGAGAGTGAGGGATCTGAAGCTCGTCTGAAGCGACGGCGAGGTCGTTGTAGAAAAGAATATCTATGTCTATCAGGCGGGGAGCATTTCGAACCGATTCAACCCTGCCCATTCTCTTTTCGATCCACTTGATGAACTTCAGCATGTCGCCTGGAGAGAGTTCAGTTTCAGCATAGCAGACGGCATTCAGGAACTTGGGCTGGTCGGCATATCCCACCGCCTCGGTTTCATAGAAAGACGACACTCTCTTTATGGATACTCGAGTCTGGATGTACTGCAGCGCCTGGAGGAGGTTGCTCTGCCGGCCTCCCAGGTTGCTGCCCAGGCCCAAATAAACTCGATTCGGACTCGCCATGGCGCCTACCGGCAACAGACCATCTCGCGATGCGGGAAATGATCTGCATGAACTGAAAAGTTGTCAAAAGAAACAGTGTAATACTTACGAAAGTGCTCGCGGATATCGGCCTCGATTCCCGGGTCGTATGCGGGCGCCACATAAAGAGTTTTCCCCCGCCGTTCCCGAACCAGGGCGCCGTCGACTACCACAACGACGCCTTCCTTTACGACATATCGAGGCCGTGCGAACATTTCCTCCCTGTCTTCCAGGTCCGCGTAGACCGTTATGTCGGCGTCGGCGCCTGCACCCAGGTGTCCCTTGTGTTTCAGGCCTAGAACGCGGGCGGGGCCGGCGCGGGTGACAACGGCAATGTCGTGCAGAGAATACTCGCGATGGAGTTCGGGAAGCAACGCGCCCTTGCGCCCCCTGGGGTTGAGTCTGTCGAACATCTCGGATCGGTAGCCCCGGTCCATCAATAGCTTTATAACCTGAGGGTAATGTATGAAAGGTCCCGCATTCGGATGATCGGTTGTGAGAAGCACCTGCCAAGGATTGTCGATGAGCAGCGCCAACTCGAGTCCAGTGCGCCACATTACGGCGTTGATCGCATTGTTTCGCGAATAACGAATGGGAACGATGCCGCCTCCGGTCTCGTTTTCGATGTCGTCGTTCATCCACTTGGCGCCCGTCTGCATGTGTATCCCATATTGCAGGGGACCATCGGAAGTCATGGTGGTGGCCTCGCCGAATACGATCTGCCCCACATCCACCGTCAGGTTGGGATTCGCATTGACCGTGGCCGCCACTTTTGCGGCCTCGGAGCGATGCAGGGCGCCGGCCTGTTTCCCGTAGCTCAGGAACTGAAGGTGGCAAAAATGAGCCCGCCGCCCTTCGATCGTCTCCATGGTCTCGATGGTTGTGCGGGCGCTGGTGCTCCGGCCCAGGTTGATGCCGTGGACGTGAATCGGATGAGGCAAACCCAGTTCTTCGGCGATCTGGGCCAACGTAGTCACAATCTGACGAGGAGTGACGCCGAAGCCGATCACCTCGTCGTCGAGTTCACCCACGTTGCGCCTCCATTTCCAGTTCTCCACACCGCCTGGATTGACGATCTTGATAGCGTAGCCCTTGGTCGCATTCAGAAGCCAGGCGACATAGTCCCGCGCCTTTTCCATCAATCCGTCACGAATGCACTCCATGATGAAGTGGTTGTTGCCCATCGTGATGAAGGCCCCCATGTCCAGCATGGGAGTGTCTTCGAGTTCTTCATGGGTATGTTTGGCCACTAAAGGCGCCGTAGCGGCTTCCATAACCGTGGTGTAGCCCATTTCCGCGTAAAGATATCCCGTCAGAAAAGTGGACGGGACGGTGAATCCCGAGCCGGAACGGGTGAAGGCCGTCCGTTCTCGCGTGGCGCCGTAATGGTCTTCCGGACGAAACTTGCGGCCGGCATTCACTTTCGAGCCCACCACATGGCTGTGGACATCAACCCCTCCGGCCATGACCACCAACCCCGAAGCATCGATTATCTCCGCCTTCTCGCGATCCACTTCCTGCGCGGACACAATGCGTCCGTCCCTCACCCAGACGTCCCGCACCTGTGCGTCGGCGCTGTTGGAGGGGTCGTAGACTTTGCCGTTGAGTATTCCTAACATCGCTTCACTGTCTCTATAATCGCGTCGAGCACCGACTCATCCGTGGGACGCACGGTGGGAAGCGCCCCGCGCAGCCTGATCGGCACGTTGTCCATTCGATACGAAACGCCTTCAGCATCGACCCCGTAACAACACGTGGGGAAAAAGACCTGAGCCCCCTCTGCCGTCAGGTTTACAACCGGATCTATAACGATGGTCGGGATGCGCTTCAGTTGCATGGCGGCCGCACGGGGAAAGTGCGCAACGGGGTCCGAGGCTAGAATCAACGCCGCGTCGGCTTCCTGGCGCACAAGCACGTCGACCGCGCTGAATTCACCTGGGCCGTACTGGGGGTAGCCGCGTGCATAACTCACCGCGAAAGGATAACCGCTTTGCCAGGTGAGCACCTGGTCCGCCCCGGCCACATTTCCGTGCCCTCGCATGGGCATGACGATGAAGCGGGCGAACTCATTGAGTTGAGCTGTCAGCGTAAAAAGCTCTCTCACGTTGATATCGCGCGCACGGCTCATGGTGAGCCCCATGCCCATGAAAAAAACCCCGAACCGGCATGCCTTCATACCCTCGGTCAAGTCCCGCAATCGTTCTAGAGGGATTCCGCCGACGGAATCCGACTCGATCTCCCTTCCCTGCACCAGCGCCCGAAGCGCCGTCAACACCTCGAAGTCGCTATCCGGCTGGACCTGGAAAAACTGGTCGGCTGCCTTTGCGGTTGCTGTGGGGCGCACATCAAAAACAACCATCGTCCTGTCCCGGCGTCCGTTCGGGACAAGAGCGCCTTCAGCGTTCAGCGAATAGCGTTCGAAATGGCGGAGGTGGGACGCTGCGGGGTTGCATCCCCAGAAGATGAGCAGATCGGCGCGATTCCGTACTTCTCCCAAAGTGGCGCCGGGCTCGCCGACGGCTTGCATGGCCAGTCCGGTCGGTCCGTGGCATACCGACGAAGTAGTGTCCACGATCGCCCCGAGCAGGTCAGCAAGTTCGATCGCCTTTCTCTGAGCTTCGCAGGCCGAGGAGCTGAGTCCATAGATAAGAGGGCTGTCCGCCCGGACCAGAATCTCCGCCGCCGCCGAAACTGCGTCCTCCCATTCCACTTCCCGGCCCGCGACGGTTGGCTTCCTGGGAGTGGGGTCGTAGTCGAGAAATATCCCTCGCCCGTTGGCGCACGCTCGCCGCACGCGGCTGATCCGGTTGTCCTCCACTTCGACTATTATGTCGTCGCAGAGACACCCGCAAAAGGTGCACGTCACATTTTCGACAACAGTTTTCATGCCGGTTCCACTTCCACCGTCAGTCCTTTAAAAGTCGGCATCCCCGTGCCGTCCGTCTCGGAACCGACGAGTTCGTTCGCCACGGGTCCCATGGGAATGAACACCATCTTTGGGGGGAGCGCTCCGGCGCGAACCGGCGCCTCCACCTGCCCTGCAGAGGTGTGCAGCCGGACGAGCCGTCCCTCGGCGATTCCCAGACGAGCCATGTCTTCCGGGTTCATTTCAACCACCGTGACGGCCCGGCGGTACGCGTCCGTACCTTTTCCCTTGTGCAGGCCGCTCGCCTGTTTGACCGTCCGCCCGGTTACGAGTATGAAATCTTCACTCAACGCAGTCCTCCGGTTCATCTCCGATCTCACGGCGCACGGCTCCGGCATTCGCCAATAGATTTTCCAGGCACGATTCCCGCCTGTCTCCTTCTGCAAACACCGTGCAGATCGGATGGCCAGCCTTTATCCGGTCTCCTGGAAAGGGAATGTCCCTTCTCCCTCGCTCCACTCCCCCCATCGTCTTCGGCACGATGGACATGCGCCTCGCGAACACAATCCCTTTGCCAACAGAAGGGCCCTCAATATGTTGCGCCAATGAAAACTCAGGCAGTCTCCCGGCCAGGGCGTCGAGGTGAACAGAAAAAACATTGACCCCATAAGCTCTTTCCACCAATTCCATGGACCCGGTGTAGCGGGGATTCACCTCGACCAGGAACGGCGTGGGGCAGCCGTTGGCGTCATAGCCCACCACGAGATCCAATCCGTTCACTCCACGCAAACCGAGACGGCGAGCGAGCCGCGCAGCCATGGTTTCTACAGTCTCGATAAAGGCCGCTCTGCTCGGAACATCTACTTGCAACGGCAGGAGATTGCCGCACCAGGCGAATTCCCCGGCGCCAAGTTCCGGGCGCCCGATGAGTTGCTCCGAGATCCCGATAACCACACTGTTCTTTCCGTTCGCCACGAAGGCTGCCGAGGCGGACCGTCCTTCCACAAACCGTTGCAGGACGTGAGTTCCTTTCAACCGCGACCCATCCCAAAAACGGACGCCGTGTCCCCCGCCGCTGCGCACCGGCTTCAGGAGCCACCGGAACTCCCGGACGGCTTCCTTCTCCTCCCCGGGCAGGAGCGTCACGGCCAGCGGAATGTTTTCCTCGCAACAGACCCGCCTGAGTTGCCGCCAGTCACGCGCATCACGCAGAACATCGGGCGTATTGCCCAGCAGACGGCCCCTTTTCGCAAACTCCGCAACTATTTCAGGGTAATTTTCGAGATTCGAGATGTACCCGACGGAACTGAATTCAAGGCGCCGGCTCGCTGCCAGGAGACCTCTCGCACTGAAAGGGATCTTGATGTCTCGCAGAAGCGAATGATTCTCGACTTGTTCTTTTTGGTCGCGATCGCCGAAATAATCCACTGTGACAACCCGGCAGCCTGCCCTCACCGCAGACTCGGCAATGGCTCGCGTGCTTACGCCAACAACGAGAATACTCATTGCTGCTCGATTTCTTTGGCAACGGCGTAGATCGCTTCGGCGTCGAGCACGAGGTCATTCTGGTTGAACAACCTGGCTACGCAAGCCCGGTGCACCTTCATTTTCAAAGCGCCGACGCCGAGGGCGCCAAAAATGCTCTTTCCGTGTTTCTCATAGCCCGCCCAACCCGATTCGGTCCCCTCGATACCCAGGGGCGGAACGGCGTTCACATCGGCCAGCACCCGCAGCGTGGGATGATTCGACCAGATCGATTCGGGGACCAGTGTAACGCCGGCCGCCCCACAACACAGCACTGCATAAGCTCCGTCGAGCACGCGGGCGGTCCCTTCTGCGTCCGTCGCCTCGGCCGGGCTGACTTCAACGCCGAACCTTTCTTTGATGGAGGCGCAGGCTGTAACACTGCGCGCCAGGATGCGAGAGCTGAGCGTCACCATCGCTCCCTCCCTTGCGAGCAAAGCGGCCGCCCGAAGCCCGACCGGCCCCGTACCTGCCGACACCGCCACCTTTTTCCCCGTCACATCGCCTTTGGAGCGAATTTTGGCTACGGCGGCAGCGGCAGTCGTGTTGCAGCCATTGGCGTCGAGCATGAGGGACACGCGCACAGGGCCAAAAAAGGCGCCCTTCGCCGTATCCAGCAATGCTTCGCCCCGGGGTACGCTGGAACCTCCAATGAACACGGCCGAGTTCTTTAAATCCCCTACCCCTCGAGTGAACATCGCTCCATAGACTATGCCGCGCACCTCGTCGGGCCCGACTCCCCCATAAAGGAACACCCGGTCCACGCCTGCGTCATAGGCCGTAATGGCGTCGAAACTGCTCGCTATCCTGTCGCTGTCCAACTGAATCAGAATCTTTTTCATCTTCATTCCCCCACGTGATCCCCTCGAACGCCATCGAGCGAGGCGAGCTTCCAGCCAGGGTCATTTGCGATGCGGCAGTCTGACCCAGCCGCCGCGCATCTCTACTCGCTCATGGTTATCTCCGCGCCCCTGTTGCGGCATTGGGAAACAAACGCCTCACAGCCCATCTTTCTTTCAGCAAGAAAATTCTTCACTTTGTCCGCAACGGCCTGTGCTTTGTCTTCCTCCACCAGGCCATATATGGTCGGCCCCCACGAGCTTTGCCCAACCCCGTGGATTCCGCACTCCAGCATGAATTTGACCAGATCTTTGGTGATCTCATCCTTGTAGATGCCCCCCTGCGCCCGCTCGAAATACATGCCGGTTCTCATGTCGATCTCGGTAAGAGCTTCGCCGAATTCCACTATATCCCGATCGATAAGGGCGGGCAGCAGCTTCATCTGTGTCAACCGGCATATTTCTTCGGAAATCCTCCTGGAAGGGTTTAAGCTGCTCATCGCGCTCTCTTCCTCCCTTCCGAACAAGCCCCTTCCTGCTTCGGGAATAACGATGACAAAACGCCAGCCCGCAGGGAAATCGTGCCTGAAGATTACAGAAGGCGGACCGCCATCGACATCTCTGCCGGCATTCTTGCGGCCCGAATCTACAATGAATCCTCCTGCTTCAAAGCAGGCGACGCCCACCCCCGATCGCTTTCCCCTGTCCATTATGGCGGATATTTCCCTCACACTCACATCTATACCGAACATTCTCGCCAGAGCTGTTGCGACCGCCAGCGCGAGTTGAGTTCCGGAACCGAGCCCCGAATGCTTGGGAATCTCGTCTACCAACTGGATTTTCGTCGCAGGCAGCAATCGATAATGTTGAGAAAACTGCGTCACAACGTCTAAAATGGTCTTCTCGCTGTTATTACCGTTTTCGACAACGAGGCGCCCGGATTTTTCCGCTGTAATAACGGTCCCGGGATTCTCCAGGGAAACTCCGATGCTTCCGTATAATCTGCCGAGATCTCCGGTCAGGTCTAAAAAACCGAGATGAAGCCTACAACCTGTCTTGACAGTTATGCGCATTCTGCACCTCAACAAGTGATATCCATAAAAGTCTAATGACTGATGAATTTGCAATATTACTGTAAATGTTTATTCAAAGCAGTCTTTATATCACCAGGATGTGCTAACGTAATGATGCCATGCATTGTCTTTAGTTTATCTGAATTATCAACGTCCACATCACGCATAGTAAGGTTCAGTTTCTTCCCCCCTGGAAGGATCGTCGTAGTAGTCCCTTTATGCTGGTCTACCGGTAGCATATATATGGGTGTGTTAGTCTTATTTGTTTGTGATATGGCGTTCGTTATGATTGTATCCGCAATTCCGTTCACCACTTTTGCTACGGTGTTCGCCGTTGCAGGAGCAACCAGCAGGCAGTCAAACTCACCGATCTGCAGAGGTCCTACAATGAATGGAGTATTGGCGTCTTCTTCGATAAAGACTTTCTTTGAAATGCTATCCAGCTTCTCTTTGAGCTTGTACCAGTTTACGACCTTAACGGCGGCTTTGGACAAAACCGAAGTGATCTCCAGTTCCTTGTGTCCCGCAAGTTCATGCATCACTTCGAACACTTCCGCGATGCGGTCCCCGGAGCCCGTTATACCCCAGACAATTCTCACGGCCATGATTGTCTCTCCCCACGTTAGGTGACGGATCATTTATGGATCAGGCAAGCGACTCCTATCAGACGATCCACGGTTCGGCGAACGGCTTTGATTCCTTCAGCGTCGTCTCCGGCGCCCTCCGCGCCCTTGTCTCTGGACCAGACCGCGCCGCCCAGGTTGGCGCCAAACGACCCGCCGCCGACGGGAATCATATCGTTTATCAGGTAAAAATCGATTATCGTCTGAATGGTGGGTTCCTGGCCTCCGTTACGGTCACCACCGACAGCGATCGCGGCGCCGATCTTGTTTTCAAAGATTTTCGGGTTTCTTGCCACCGATGCCCTGCAGCGATCCAATATAGCCTTCAACTGCCCGCATATCTGCCCTTGATAGACCGGGCTCCCCAGCAGCCAGGCGTTGGCCCATTCCAGTTTTGGATACAGATCCTGGACATCGTCTTTCTGAATGCACCCTCCCTGCTTTCTGACGCAATGGTCGCAGTGGATGCAGAAACCGATCTTCTTGCCTCGAGCCGTAAAATATTCGGTTTCCGCCTGATATTTTTCCTTTGCATAATCCAGGGCCGATTTAACGGCGAAATCCGTGGCGCCGAGGCGGGGGCTTCCGGAAATACCCAAAAGTTTGACGGTATTGGCGCTCATATTATTTGACCGAATTAGGGTTGACTGGTCCTCGAGCGGTCCGCCCGGGCCGGGCTGCCGGTTCGTAATGTAACATTCGCGCCGGCTGCGCGGCAACGGGGCCGCAGGGTGCGCCTCTCCCCCCTTTCTCCGTGGGAGGAGAGGCTTGCACGGTCAATAAATTCACTTTGCCTCACGGTGAGGCGATTGCCTCACTGTTCCTGCTTGACGAGAGCGCTGTAGCACTCCTTGCACAAAACTCTGGGCAACTTTTTCTTCAACTTGTGAGGAGGAAAAGGATAGCCTCCTTCCCACATATCGACATCGGCCCTGATCAGATGGTCCTTGCAGACAGCCATGCCACACACGATACAAATGGCGATGGCTTCGCTATCCACCCCGGTCTCTGCGCAAACATAACAGTGCACGTCAATCCCTCCTGCTCAATATTTGGAATGATAAGGGTCAGTCTTCCATTGCAGTTCAGGCCGAATTTTCCTGAGGTGCGATAAAGTCGTACACAAACACGGCGATAACCGCTCCGACGATCGGCCCGACGCAATAGACCAGGAAGAACTGATCCCACGGACAGGGGCCCCCGAAAATAAGATTGCCGATATAGGGACCGAAGGTGCGCGCCGGGTTGATCGATGCGCCCGTCAGCGGCCCCAGGGTTATGATGATGCCGGCAACCACCATGCCGATGATCCAACCGGCCCAGCCTGCCGGAGCACGGCTGTCGACCGCCACCCCCATGATGGTGATCATCAGGAAAAATGTGCCGATCGCCTCTCCCAGAATCCCCATGGGAATGTTCACCCCGGCGCCGGCATTGATGGTGGTGGCCCCCAACCCGTACATTACTGAAGCCTTAGTCCCCATACAGGCCACAAACAGCAACGATGCGAGGACTGCGCCTGCCAGTTGAAAAGCAATGTAAGGAATCACCTGGCTCCATGGAAAACTCTTGCGGCATGCCAGACCGATGGTCACTGCAGGATTGATATGACATCCTGATATTTTCCCGACCACGTAGATGGCGGAGGCCACCGCAATGCCAAACGCCAATGCAATGGCGAGGACATCCGCCAATCCCTTCACGCCCAGCAGACCGGCTACTACACCGGCGCCCGGTCCAATCCATACTAACATGAACGTGCCTACCAATTCCGCCAGGTATTTCTGCATTGATGTCGGTTCACTGGCCATTGCTTTCACTTCCTTTCTAAAGGGAGTATCGTTTGGAATCCGGAGGAAATTCCTCCGGACTCGAAAAACATCATTCCAAACGCCTCGGGTCTACACTGCCAGATTCCACTCGCAGTAACCCTTATCGCCCTTCAAGGAACCGGTCACATATGGCACATTGCGCTTGATGAGGCTACAGACCCCGCAGCCCTTGCAACCCCGCACCGGCGCGCCGGGCACAGCCGGATTGAGCGCGATGCAGTTGGTCATAAGCGTCGCCGTGGTGCATTCGGGAGTCAGGTAGCAGGGAAAGTCGGCCATGCTCATCAAAGCTGCAAAGCGCTGCGTAATGGCGCAGGCCGGGTAGGTGTAACGTTGCGGATTCGTGACGACCGGGTGTTTGTCGATGGGACTCAGATCCACGGGGATACCCTTGATCTTTGCGCCGCCGCCGATGGGTTCGATGTCAAGGATCTGCTCACCGCGCGTAATGATGTCGATGAAATCTGCGTTATGCAGTTCATCGGCCTCGCCCCGCTTGGGGTTCATCGCGCAGTAATTGTGGAAGCGCTTGGTCAAAAGGTCCACAACCATGGGCACTGTGAAGGCGTCGAGCCACAAAAGATAAGCCGTCGCGCATGCGGGAGCTCCGGTCGCAACCGCAAGCACGTCCCACTGGCTCTTATAAGCATTCATCTTCAGTCCGGTGTGCAAGGTGTTGGAGAACACGTCCATCATGGCTTCGTAGATCCCGAAGGCCATATCGTCCTTGAACATGTTATAGGAGGACTGAGCTATATGGTGGCCGATCTCGCCCACGCAGAATGCAGGCACCGCCGTGATGTTGGCCGGGTGGACGCCCTTTTCAAACGCCGCCAGGACAAAGGGTTTCATCTTCTCTTTGTACTGGGCCATGTATTTGCGAACGTCAAAAGAAGTGTGCGGCCCATGCCCGCCCAGATTGTGGGTGTCCATGAGCTGCGCCTGGGCGGCCACCGGCTCCCGGTAAATGAACTGCAGTTCGTCGACCTCGGCCTGTTCCGCCTCACCAGCGGTCTTTCCCGACTCCAGCGCGGCGCGGAAGGCGCCGCCCAGTCCGTAGGAAGTATTCATACCCCAGGACTTGCAGGCGAGAATGGTCTGCTTGTGCTGCTTTGGAATATCCATCTGCCTGAGAATACGATTAACCAGATTGGAGACCGAACCCACGGAAAGCGCAAAGTCCACGACGCAGGTCAACCCGTACATGCCTCCATAACGCCGGACTGACTCGAGACCGATGAGGGCCTTGTTCTTCGCGATCGCGTCGATGAACTTCCACATCGCATCCTTGAAACTCGGGTCGGCTTCATACAAAATCTCCAGGATCGGCGGCGTCTGATAATGCTCGATAAAAGGATCGTCCTCCGGCCGGATAGTCTTTGTCAGACCGGTGAGAATATCGTAGTGCGCGTTTACGGATTTCACGTGCAGGTCAAAAACCTCTTTGCTCTGACCTTCGGCCGGTTTCATCTTATTAACGGCGTCGACGTAAGGCTTGCAGTGGTCAAAGGTGAACGTCCCGCCTCTCTTCTCCTTGATCACGCCATAGACGGACTTCGTGGCCCCGACGGCCTCGTCAACCATTTTTTGATACGGTACAGTGCTTTGCGCCATTTTATTTCTCCCCGTTAAAGGTCAATCGATTTCGATCAGCCACCATCAACGAAAGCGGTCGTGACCTCCTTTCCACCCATGCTTGTTTGCGACCGCACCTCGGGCCCTGGGCAGCCTGTCAGGCCAGGCTCCAACACTATGTCGGAGAAGGCCGTCCAAAGCAGCCACCTGCGGAGCATCCAAAAACATAAATGAAAGCAAGCGATTATTGGCAAGAGTATCCGGCGATAATGATTAACAGAACAACACGTTCCACTAACATGCCGACACCAGGGGAAATACTCTTACCGTATTCCCATACTTCCTTAATAATGCGACTAGAGTTGCTGCGAACTTGGCGATTAACCGGAAACCGACGCGAGATGCTCTCTTCACAACCGCATTAATTTTCTGCGGCCTCTCACATCGGGATGAACACGAACGCGAACTGCCGTGTCCCACTGATAGAAGAGCTTAAAATAAAAAAAGCCAAGCTTTTTTTAGCTTGGCAGCTCGGCTGGAGGAATACGGATTGCTCTCAGCCTGGCGGTCCCTTCCGCTGGGTAGCGCTGGTAATAATATAGTGAGACACTACAAAGAATGCAAGAAAAAAAATTAGAAACTTATGTCGACATCGCAATGCTCCTGGATCAAACTTTACGAGGTTAAAATAAAAAAAGCCAAGCTTTTTTTAGCTTGGCAGCTCGGCTGGAGGGATACGGATTGCTCACAGCCTGGCGGTCCCTTCCGTTGGGTAGCGCTTATTGAGTTGCAAAATATCGCAACACTGCAGAAAATACAAGAGAAAAAAATAGAAACTTATGTCGACATCGCAATGCTCCTGGGTCACTAAGGAAGGGCCAAACTGTGGAAAACTCTTCGACTTCCATTTTGGAAAAGGATTCGCTGAGCATCCTTCGGGATGCGGTTGACAGGTTGGAGGCAGGCTTTTCCAGCTTGCCGCCGGCAAGCGCCGCAGTTCCGGATACCCGGCCGATTGAACGCGTCATCCTCGAGGTCGCCGAGCGCCTGCACGATAATTACCCTTACTTTCACCCGCTCTATGCCGGACAAATGCTCAAACCGCCCCATCCTGTGGCGCGGCTCGCTTCGATGTTGGCAATCTGGATCAACCCTAACAACCATGGCATCGAGGGCGGGCGGGCCAGTTCCCGCATGGAAAAAGAAGCCGTGAGCGAAATTGCCGCAATGTTCGGTTGGAAAACATATCTCGGTCATCTGACCGGCGGCGGCACGATGGCCAACCTCGAAGCGCTATGGGTAGCCAACCGCCTCAGCCCGGCAGGCCGCATTGTCGCCTCGGAGCAGGCGCACTATACCCACAGTCGCATCAGCGCCGTCCTCAAACTGGAATATGAAGCCATCCCCTGCGACCGGCGGGCCCGCATGGAACTCGAAGCGCTGAAACGAAGCCTCGATCGTGGTGGGATCGGCGCCGTTGTAGCCACCATCGGCACGACAGCCACCGGTTCAATCGATCCCCTCCCCGGACTGCTCAAGCTCCGCGAGCAGTATGGTTTCCGTATCCACGCCGATTCGGCTTATGGAGGCTACTTCAGACTGGCTGATAACTTGACCGCCGAAACGCGCCGTGCGTACGAGCTGCTTCCAGAGGTAGATTCCATCGTCATTGACCCGCACAAACACGGCCTCCAGCCCTACGGATGTGGTTGCGTGCTGTTCAAGGATCCCGGCGTCGGCCGTTTCTACAGGCACGACTCGCCGTATACTTACTTCAGCTCGAACGATCTGCACCTCGGTGAAATCAGCCTGGAGTGCTCGCGGGCCGGGGCGGCAGCGGTCGGATTGTGGGCCACGCAGAGACTGCTCCCATTAGCCAAAGGCGGCGAATTCGCCCGAGGGCTGCAAAGTTCGCGCGAAGCCGCCATGGAGCTGTATCGCAAGCTCAGGGCCGATCGACGCTTCCTCACCGCCTTCACGCCGGAACTCGATATCGTCATCTGGGCGCCCCGGGCCGCACGGGTTAGCCGAGCCTCCGAAATTGCGCGCCGGATTTTTGAAGAGGCCGAACAACGCCGGCTCTACCTTGCATTGGCCGATTTGCCGGTTAAGTTGTTCGATCTTCAGGCAGCCCACATGGAACCGGACCGCCACACAATAACCTGCCTGCGTTCTGTCCTGATGAAACCGGAGCACCGGGAATGGGTCGATGCTATCTGGAGTATTCTTGACCAGGCTGCTGATGCGGTGATGTGAAAGCGTCTCAACCGAGCCGGGCGGCGCCCCTCGCTCGGATATCCGGTATATTTTGCGCTGCGGTTATCCCAGTTTATATTCTTTGAGCTTTCGCCAGAGGGTGGTCCGGGGAATGTTCAGTATCTGCGCCGTGAGGCCCTTGTTGAAGCCCGTCGTCTCGAGGACCCTCGCAATATAGCGCTTCTCGAACTCGTCCAGGGGCAGCAGGCCCTCCCCCTCCATAGTGGCGAACTCTAGATGCTGAATGTCCTGGGGCAAATCCTGAGGCCTTATCTGATTGCAGTCGGTCAGGGCGATCGCCCTCTCGATGATGTTTTCCAGCTCCCTTACGTTTCCAGGGAAGGTATAGCCCATGAGGATCTGAAGCGCCTGGGGCTGAATCCCCGTGACTTTTTTCTGGAAAGCCAGGCAATATTTCTGGATGAAATGACCGGCGAGAAGCGGTATGTCGTCGCGGCGTTCGCTCAGGCCGGGCAAGGGTATCGTCACCACGTTGAGCCGGTAGAAAAGGTCCTCGCGGAAGTTACCCTGCGCGACTTCATGTTTCAGGTCCCTGTTGGTGGCGGCTATGATCCGGATGTCCAGATCGATCGGACGAACGCTCCCGACGCGCAGAATAAGCCTCTCCTGGATGACATGGAGCAGCTTTACCTGCATAGTGGGAGGCATCTCACCGACTTCGTCCAGGAACACCGTTCCTCCCGAAGCCGATTCAAGCAAACCGATTTTGGTTGCTGCGGCCCCGGTGAACGCCCCCTTCTCATAGCCGAAAAGCTCGCTGCTGATGAGTTCATCGGTGAACCCGCCGCAATTGAAAGCTACGAACGGATGATCCTTCCTCAGACTCAATTGGTGAATAGCCCTCGCTGCCAGGGCCTTCCCGGTGCCGCTTGCGCCCTGGAGCAAAATGTTGCAGTCCACCTCAGCGATCTTTTGAATCATCGAGAAAAGCTCTTTGATTGCCGTGCTGTTGCCTACGATCGTAGTCAGGCCGGCCGAAGACTTCAAGGCTTCGCGCAGACGCAGGTTCTCCTGGCGCATGCTGATCCGGTCCAGCGCCCCCCTGGCCAGCACCCTGATTTCATTGAGCTTCAGAGGCTTTGTCGCATAGTGGTGCGCGCCCTCTTTGATGGCCTCGATCGCGCTCTCTATGCTTCCGTAACCGGTGATGACGATCACCTCGGTTTCGCTCCGGATGGACTTTGTCCGGGCCAGGACCTCCATGCCGCCGATATCCGGAAGCCTCAAATCGCAGAATACGACGTCAAAGGGTTCCACCTGCATGCGGTCCAAAAATGAGCGTCCCACCGTAAACGCCTCCACCTCGTAGCCCTCCTTTGAAAGGGCCTGGCTCAGGCGGCGGCATACGGTCACCTCATCATCGACTATCGCTATCCGCACCTGCTGCATATTCGGTCTGATCCTCCGCAAGGGCGACCGGCAACAATACCGTGAATACAGTCCCCCTGCCGATTTCGCTCTTTACCTTAATCTGCCCCTGGTGTCTTTTTACGATTGAATAGGCGACGGACAGTCCCAAACCGGTCCCCTGGCCTACGCTCTTGGTGGTGAAAAAAGGCTCGAATATATGTTCGATGGCCTCAGGCTCCATTCCCACCCCGGTGTCCCCGATATCGAAACGGACTAAGTCCGGAGGCTCGGTGGCCACATTTATGGTTACGGCCCCCCCGTTGGGCATGGCCTGTATGGCGTTTAGCAGCAGGTTCATAAAGACCTGCTGCAAACTCCTTATGTTCCCGCGAACCGGCGGCAGCTCCTCGGGGATCTCCATATCCAGTTTTATTCCGGCGAGCATAATCTGGTTCTTCACCAGGGCGACGGTGCTCAGCATGATTTCCCCGGCCTCGATGCTGGAGCGCTCAGGACGCTCGGTGCGCGAGAAGTCCAGGAGGTTTTTGACAATATCGCACGCCCTCTCCGATTGCGTGAGGATGTCGTGGATCAGTTCCCTGGCCTCCTCATCCATCCGGCCGCCGTATTCCTCGAGGTAGGTCTCGGCCGTCAGGGAAATGTTGTTGAGAGGATTGTTGAGTTCATGAGCGATGCCTGCCGTGAACGTGCCCAGCGCAGCGATCTTCCTGGCCTGCAGCAGGTGCTCCTGATTGGCTTCCAGTTCCTGGGCCATTCGGTCGAAGGCGCCTATCAGGCCATGCACCTCGTCGGTCTGCAATCCCTCGTAGGAGGTGGGACTGTAGTTGCCCCTGGCCACCCCCTGGATGGTTGTTTGAAGCACCTTCAAAGGACGGAGCAAACCAACGCTCACCAGTTTTATCACTAACAGCATGAGCAGAAAGAAAATACCGAGGAAAGCGAATGGAAGGACCGAGACCTCCACCAGGGCCTTCCGGATTCTTTCCTGTTTTACCCTGAGGAACTGATCGGCAAAATCGGTCAGTTCCTTGCCTTGCCGGCGTATCAGCTCGGGGTCGGCGGCGGCCCTGCCTTCGGTCTCATAGATGCTGAGCATCCGTTCGTAGTCGCCAAGGACGCCCCGGAACTTTTCGAACGTCTTCAGGTCCGTAATGTTTATGATGTCCCCGGAAAGATCCGTGACGAGAGAGTCGACCGATTTGAGGTAATATTTTCCTTCCTGGATGCTCGCCAGGTCATTGTAAAAAAGATAATTTTTCTCGAACCGGCGCATTTCGAGTATGTTGTTGAGAAGCTCATAATAGCGCTCTCCCAGGATAAGACGGCCCTTTACCGTCGAAAGACTCCAAAGGTTGAGGAGCGTCAGGGCCGAAAGGGAGATCGAAGTTACCGCGAAGACGATAAATATCTGCCCTTTTATGGACCCAAAGAGCCACCTCAGGACCGGATTGCCAACAATGCGCGGACGACGCCAAAACGGGCCGTGCGCCATCATCACTCTCCCCCCGATTCGGAAGGCTTCTGGTGCACGCGAAGACGCGAAGACGCGAAGTCTGAATGGTTGTTGACAATCCGTTTGATGCCGTTCTTGAAAACAGCGGCCCCGAAGTTCATAAGGAGGCCAAGGGGCAGATTGAGGAGCCTGAGATAAGTGAGAACCTGTTTGCCGTGGACAGGAGTAAGGTTCTCAACGGACGTGATCTCAACCAGGAGTTGCCCTTCAACCACCAAATCAGCCCGGAAGCCTTCATCAAATCGCAGTCCCTCGAAAATGATGGGGACCGGCTTTTGCCGTTCTACACAAAAGCCGCGGCCTGTAAGCAACTTCGCCAGGACGACTTCATAAACGGATTCCAGCAAACCCGGCCCCAGTTTCGTATGCACCGTGTATCCGGAGTCCACGACCTCCCGGGCGATTTCCTCAATCTGCAAAGCTAAGATTCTCCCACTTTTAAAGGTGAAATTCTCCTACTTTTATCTGTTCTTTCCTTCTTCGCGGCTTCGCGTGAAAAATTCCCACACCCCCCCCACAAGTTACGGACCCCAGTTTCATACGTTTATCTCTTTTTTCCTTCTTCGCGGCTTCGCGTCTTCGCGTGAAAAATTCCCACACCCCCCTCGCAAGATACGGACCCCACCTTTATACGTTTATCTCTTTTTTCCTTCCTCGCGGCTTCGCGTCTTCGCGTGAAAAATTCCCAAGCCCCCCCACCCACAAGATGTGGAGACTTGGAGCGTTGCGCATGCGGTGAACGTTTACCCTGCTGTGCTGTTCCAAAATGGAATATGAATCTATAACGGCGGGAGTTGGTATTTCATTTTGGAACAGTCAACACACCAACAATTTATTACACGTCACTCCCGACTTCAAGGAAACCCGCATAATTACCGGATTTTTCCGTCTTGGCACATCAGTTGCTCAAAGAGAACCGGTGCAAAGAGGAAAGAGATTATATGGAACGGATACTTGTTAGCATGAACTGCCGTAGCGGTTCCTGGGGCGCATGGTCAAGGGCGATTTCGCTGGCTGGAAGGATAGACGCGAAGCTGTTCGCCCTGCTGGTGCTCCCGCCTTCCGTAAAGGGCGCGGGCATCGAGGAGCATAACGCTCCATGCTGGACTCGGGAACGTCTCGAGCTGCTCATCGAAACCGCCAAGTCGGAAGGCGCCAGAGTCGACTATTTTATTTCCGAAGGCGACTATGAGGAAGAAGTCATCCGGTTCGTCGAACAGAACCGGATAACTCTGGTGATAGCTGAGCATCCCGATTTGGATGACCCTCACTCGGAGCGGGATATGGCGCAAATTCGCAAAATCCAGCATCGTATCGCGTGCCGGGTCGAGCTGGTAAGCCCCCGCAAAACGCGAAATCTTCAGCACAGGAGAGAGCAAAAGTCATGAGCATTCCACTCCACCTATATCTGCCAATCGCAGGAAACAGCGTCAACATGCTCTTAATTTTGGGCCTGGGGGGCGTGGTGGGCCTGCTGTCGGGCATCTTCGGGGTCGGCGGCGGGTTTCTGATGACGCCGCTTCTCATAATGTTCGGCATCCCCCCGACTGTGGCGGCGGCTTCGGATTCCAACCAGATCGTCGGGGCCTCTACATCCGGGACCCTTGCGCATTTCCGTCTGGGCAACGTAGATTTTAAAATGGGCCTTTTGCTCCTTGCCGGCGGGGTAGCCGGGGGGACGGTTGGAGTTCAGATCATCAGTGTCCTTCGGCAGCTCGGCAATGCCGATTTTCTGATCACCCTCACCTATGTGCTCATGCTCGGAATCATCGGATTCTACATGTTCGCCGAGAGTTTGCAGTCGATGCGCCAGTCCCCGAAAAAGATCCACGCGCTCGGGATCAAAAAAGAATCATTGTACGGGCGCATCGTAAAGACACTGCCCTGGCAGATGGAATTTCAGCGGTCCGGCGTGCGGGTTTCAGTGCTGATGGTGCTCGCTCTTGGAATACTCGTTGGGGTCCTTTCGGCGATAATGGGCGTGGGTGGCGGATTCATCATGGTCCCGGTAATGGTTTATATGCTGCGGATGCCCATGCACGTCGTCGTGGGAACAAGCCTGTTCCAGATTCTTTTCACCTGTATCAATGTTACAATAATGCAGGCGTGGAGAAACCACACGGTGGATTTTGTCCTCGCGCTTGTGCTGCTCATTGGATCGTCCTTCGGCGCTCAACTCGGCGCCAGGCTCGGCAGGAAACTGCGCGGGGACCAACTCAAGATACTCCTGGCTTCACTGGTGCTAGTGGTCATGGTCAAGATGCTCTATGAGCTGCTTGCCCGGCCTGATGTGCTCCTGGCTTATGTGGGGGGACATTAAAAAATGAAGACCGTATACTTTCTAATCTTTGCCGCCTTCTGCCTCTTTACAGTTTCCACCGCTGCGGCGCAGGACGCTGCCCGGATGACGGTCGAACCTCAGGCCATCAACATTGGCGCGCTCTACAACGGGACTACTCTTACCGCAAAGGGATCCCTCCCCGCTGACAGCGAGGCCATCGTCCGGTTCATGGGGGCCTCCTGTGAGTTGCACATGAAGGTGAGGGGAAAAGTAGGGGGCATCATGTGGATGAACCTGGATTCAATCACCTTTAAAGGCGCGCCCACTGTATGCCTGGTCTCATCGGCCGTTGATTTCAACGGCCTCGAAGCCAATGGAGGGGCCTCGCTCCGGGTCTTGAGACTCTCCGGCCTCGAGGCATCCGTCCAGATAGAAACCAACGGCGGCGGGCAAGATAACGCTTTCGAGGAATTTCTCAAATTGAAACAAAAAGAGGGGCTCTACCGGGAGATGTTTGGAAACATCTCCTATGGGGGCGCATCGGAAGGACAAAAGACCTTTAGGGCGGAGGTCCCGATCCCCTCTCGCCTGAGTCCCGGCGCCTATATGGTCGAACTCGATGCGGTGAGGAACGGCGAGGTCATCGCCAGGGCCGAACAGCCGGTTACGGTCAATCTGGTTGGTTTCCCCGCTCTTCTCGCCGGACTTGCCTTCGGGTGCCCGGCGCTCTACGGCGCACTCGCCACCATTATAGCCCTGCTCGCCGGTCTTGGAATCGGACTGGTTTTTCAGGGCAAGGGGGCCCATTGAGCAGAAGGGCCAGGGCTGTCTGTATCACGAAGCACCCGAAGAAAAGTACGGGAGAGGTAAAGGAACGGCTTGAATGAATGTCTTTCGCCGGCTGCAGGAGTTTTTCTCCTGCTGGTCGTCTCAAAAACCTGCTCTCCCCTTCTCGGTGCTCTTCAAGAAATTCAGGAGCATCCTGGAACGGAACAACCGCATTCTGGAACTCATGGCCGACATGGGTGACAAGCTTGGGGGCGAGTACATATTTGATAGCCAGTATGTCTTGGATATCAGCGAGAAAATCGGCGATCTGGTTTTTAAGCTCATTTCCGATCTGTCCGTAATGACCCAGAACGAGAATGTGGACCTTTTTATCGCTTTTGAGCGAATTCAGAACGAGATCCAGGAGGAACTGGCCGGAAGGCGCGCTTTTCCCATGACTAGGCCGGCGGTCCTGCTCGACGAACTCAATGGCGATCTCAATGAGGAGGTGGGAAACAAGTTCGCCAATCTCGGGGACATCCGCAATACGCTCGGGCTGCCCACCATGAATGGTTTTGTCATAACGACCAGGGCGTTTTTCGATTTCATGGAAGCCAACGGTCTGCCCAGGCGCATAGAACAGTCTCTGGCCACGGTGGACGTAAAGGACGAGACCGCGTTCGAAGCCATGTGTAACGACGTGCGCCGGCGCATTTTCGAGGCGTCCATCCCCAGGCATGTAGTTTCGAATATAGACGCCATGCTGGATATTATCGGCGGCAGGCGGCAGGGCGAACCCTTGAGCTTTGCGGTAAGGAGCAGCGCCTGGGGCGAGGACAGCGACTTCAGTTTTGCCGGACAGTACGAGAGCATGCTCAATGTCCCGAGAAAGGGAATTCTGCAAGCCTACCGGCAGGTGATAGCCGGGGCCTATACGCCTGAAGCCTGGCGATACAGGCTCCATAGAGGTTATCGGGAAAGCGAGATGGCCATGGCGGTCGGATGCCAGTTGATGGTCGATGCTGAAGTCAGCGGCGCGATGTACACCTATGCGCCTCTTCCCCAGGAACAGGAAGCGATGGTGATAGGCGCCGCATGGGGCCTTGGGCCGGCCGTTGTGGGTGGCCTAGCCGAATCGGATACCTTCTTTCTGGACAGGCTGCCCCCACACAGGGTCATCTCCACCGAGTCAGGGCGCAAGGTGAGCAAAATGGTCATGAAACAGGGCGGTGGGACGGCCTGGATTGACGTTGCCCCGAATCTGCAGGACGCGCCCTGTCTTTCGGCCGAATATATCCAGAGGCTCGCCCAGGCGGCCGTAATGATCGAAAGATACTACAGGCGTCCGCAGGACGTCGAATGGGCCTTTGACAGCAAAGGCGATCTCTATATCCTGCAGTCAAGACCTCTTAACGTTCAACCTAACCAACCGGAGCGCCATCGGCTCTACATCGACCATGCAAGCCTGTCGGCGCAGGTGCTTTTCTCGGGCAGGGGGACCGTTGTCCAGGGGGGCGTGGCGTCGGGAAAGGTCTATGTGGCCCAGGGGGATGACGACCTGAAGGATTTCCCCTACGGGGCGATCCTGGTGGCTCGCTACACTTCTCCCAAGTACTCGCGCATCATGCGAAAAGCCAGGGGCATACTCACAGACGTAGGTTCGGCCACCGGGCATATGGCCACTCTGGCGCGCGAATACCGGGTCCCCACCGTGGTGGATACCGGCGTGGCCACCAAAGTTCTCAAAACAGGGGATGAAGTGACCCTGGATGCTATACAGAACGTGGTTTATGAAGGAACGGTCAAGGAACTGAGCCAATTTGAGATCACCCAGGAAGATGTCTTCGAGGAATCATATGAGTACCGCATGCTCAAAAGAATCCTAAAGAAAATAAACCCCCTTAACCTGGTCGACCCGCACAGCGAGTCTTTCAAAGCGGCCCGTTGCCTAACATTTCATGACATCACCCGGTTCGTTCATGAAAAAGCGGTTGAGAGGCTCATAGATCTGAGTGAAAATTACCAGAAACATCACGACAAGATGCCGAAACGGCTGCAGTTCGCCATTCCGCTGGGTCTGGTGATAATCGATATTGAAAAGGGCGCTAACTCGCCTGCCGAGGCCCGGTCCGTAACCGTCGAGCAAATTGAATCAACGCCGATGAAAGCGCTCCTGCTCGGACTTTCTGAAAGCGGCATGTGGGAAACCAATCCCGTCGCCGTGGACCTGGGCAGCTTGATGTCGAGCTTCACCCGGACATTCAGTTCATCGCTGGCCGGCCCCGAGGATGTCGGCCGCAACCTGGCCGTGATATCGGATCATTACATGAATCTCCACCTCAGGCTCGGCTATCACTTCAATATGCTGGACGCTTACATTGGAGACGTGCTCAACGATAACTATATTTATTTTCGGTTTCTCGGGGGGGTTTCCAATATCGCGCGCCGCTCGCGCCGCGCCAGGTTTATCGCCGAAGTAATGGAGCGCTTCGATTTTCGCGTCGAAGTGCATGGAGATTTGGTTGTGGGCAGGATCAAGAAGATGTCCCGGGAGAGGATGGTCGCCAGGATGAAGGTCCTGGGCGGCTTGATAGGCTACACGCGCCAACTCGATATCAGCATGGTCAGCGATGAACGGATCGACCTTCATTTATCCGACTTTATGCAGAGGATTCAGACTCTTACGGAGGTAAACGATGACGCCCCCATGTGCGAATTGCACCCAAAAGACGCAGATTCTCATCCTGGACGATGAGCCTATAGTGTGCAAGAGGCTCAGACCTGCTTTCCAAAAAGCGGGCTACGAGGTGGAAACCTTTACCGACAGCGCTTCGGCCATGGCCAGGATCGAAGAAAAACAGTTCGATATTATCATCACCGACCTGAAGATGAAAGGGACCGACGGAATGCATTTCCTGGCGCGAATCAAAGAGATTGCGCCCGAAACCGGCGTAGTAGTCATAACGGGGTTCGCCACCTCGGAGACCGCAAAGGAGTCATTCCGAAAAGGGGCCTTCGATTTTGTGGCCAAGCCGTTCAAATTGAGCGATATCATCGAAACCGTCCGGCGGCTGGACGAAAATCGCCGTGCGGCGCCGGCTTAGGACGGAAGGCGAAATACGGAGGACAGAAGACGGAAGACAGGTTTCACGCGAAGACGCGAAGCCGCGAAGAAAGAAAAGCAGACGGCGGTTAGGGAAATGCCTGCTGGGCAGGCCCTGATCCGGGGTTGTTAACTCTGGATACAAGGCGCCGGTTCTATGCAACCAGGCATTCAGACTCGGAGCCTTCGCGTCTTCGCGGCTTCGCGTNNTGAAACCAAGCCTGGCGTCTTCGCGGCTTCGCGGCTTCGCGTGAAACCAAGCTCGGCGTCTTCGCGGCTTCGCGTCTTCGCGTGAATCCAGGATTTCCGTCTTCGTGTGAAAATTTATCCCTCACACAGGTGCATTTATTATGCGGCTGCCGTTCATCTCACACAGGCGACACAAGCCTGCCGCCGAACAGGGGCTTGAGGCGGTCCGGTCCCTGTTTGCAAAATTCCAGCGCATCCAGAAACACAATACCAAAGTCCTTGAATTAATGGCCGAAATGGACCGGGCCCTGGGTGGGGAATACATTTTCGACCGCGCCTTCCTTGAAAGCTCGGTCCGCGAGTTGAGTGGGCATGTCTATCAGGTAGTATACAGCCTCAACGCCATGTCTCGAAACGAATACGTCGCTCTGTTCGACCGGTATCAAAGCATCAAGGGGGTCCTGGACGACATACTGGCCGGGGGTCTGGGCCCTTTGGGCGCGAGTCTCGCCTTGCCCTATTCCGTCCTGGGCGTTGAAGTGGAGCCCATGGCGGGCGCTTTGAACGTCTGTCTCGCCGAGGCCCGGAACCGTTTGGACATTGCCGCCCCGGACGGTTTTGCGGTGACGGTGACCGGCTGCTCCCGCCTTATTGAGGCGATAGAGGCGGCAGGGGCGGCGGAGCAGCACGCCTCGAGGCCGGGCGGGCAGGCTGTCGAGGTCAGTGAAACGGATTTCCCGCCGGAACTGGCTGAGGCGGTTAATTATCAGGTCGAAGCCCTTTTTGAGCGATGCGGAGGTCCCGTTCCTCTGACCGTGCGAATTTGTTCCCCTGCCGTTAACCTGGAGGCATTGAGAAACGTTGAATCCAAAGACATCCTCCATGCGTGCAGACTGGCCCTGGACAGATATTTGGCGGCGGCCGAAGGACCTGCGGATGCTCCGGTCGCCCTGGCGGTCAACGAGACGGTTTCGGCGTATTTAGCCGGCTGGGTTTCTGTTGAGGCCATGCCTCACTCGCCATCCGGGGGGCTTTTTTGCATTACAGCCTGGCCGGTGGATGCCCCGGATCGAAAGGAGAGCTTTTTTCTTCACCGGACCTACCCCTTCAATCTCGTTGAATCCGAGATCGAAGCGAAGCCGTTCGGCCGGCCGCTCTATGCGGGCGTAAAGCCCCTGTCGCTCACGCCAAAAGGCTTTTACCGGGGTTCGGCCCTCCTGGACCCTTCTTTTCTTCGGAGCATTGCCGAGTGCGCGGCCGCTTTTGAGCGTATCCTTGGCCATCCTCAGAATCTGGGTTGGGTTAGGGGAGATGCGGAGCGGCCGGTAATAGTGAACGTAAGCCCGGCAGGAGGACTGGACGGCTCAGCCGCGATGGCTTGCGATTCCGGCGATTTGGTCGAGGGCGCAGAGGTGATGCTGACCGGAGGCGAAACCGTGCAGATGGGCATAGCAGCCGGCCCGGTGGTTCACGTCTCTGAGAGCTGCCTTGATTCGTTCCCCCATGGGGCCGTCGCCGTAGCCGGGCAGGCAAGCCCCGGACTGAGCGCCATATTACGCAGGGCCTCCGCCATCGTGACCGAAATCGGCGCATCGATCGGGCACCTGGCCACCCTCGCAAGAGAACTGCGCATCCCCGCCGTCTTTGGCGCTGCAGGAGCAATGGAGCGTTTGCCGGAGGGGACCGTGGTCACGGTGGACGCCGGGGACAGGATCGTCTACCGTGGCGTCGTGGGACCTCTCCTGGCATCCCGCGCGTGCAGCGCCGAACTGGATCCGGGCGATCCCGAATACGTTGCGCTGCGCAGCCTGCTCCGCTGGATAATGCCCCTGGATCTTATAGACCCGGACTCCAGCGTATTTTCCGTCGAGAACTGCCGCACTTATCACGAAATAATTCATTTCGCTCATGAGAGGTCCATAGAGGAGCTGCTAAAAATTCAGGAGCACGGAGCAGGCCTGAAAAGTCAGTCTGTGCGCAAGCTCGAGATCGGCGCCCCGATCGATCTTTTCGTGCTCGACATCGGTGGAGGGGTCTCCCCGGAGGCCGGTCCCCGCATCCGGATGGATGATGTCATTTCGAAGCCTTTCCTTGCATTCCTGCGCGGCCTTTCCCTCAAGGATCTCTGGGATCGTGACGCCGGCGCCCTTGGGCTAAGAGAAATAATCTCCGGGTTTGACCGCACCTTTGCAGCCTTGATGGAGCCGCCCAAATTCTCCGGAAGAAACCACGCCATTGTGGCGGAAAACTACATGAATGTCGGTCTTCGGCTCGGTTACCATTACAGCGTCATTGACAGCTATCTCAGCGGGAACGTTAATCAAAACTACGTATATTTCCGTTTTGCAGGCGGATTTGCAGATGAAAACCACCGCCGCCGGCGGGCCGACCTCATCCGGACCATCCTGGATCAATTGAGCTTCAAAGTGGATGTCAAGGGCGACCTCGTTTTGGGCAAACTCAAACTGGCCGGCGCCGATGAGGTCATCTCAGCCCTTAGGGTGCTCGGAGAGCTTACAGGTTTTACCCGGCAGATCGATCTGTCGATGGACTCGGAAAATAAGGTGGATGAGTTTGCCAGGCTGTTCCGGGAAAAATCCCGAGCTGCTGCATCAGGACAAGAGGCGTCTCGCCTGCCGGACCACCTTGAACGATAGACGCCACGCCGTTCGCGGCTTCACTGAACTCGGGGTGTAGCGAGCGCCGGATGCTTTGACCTAGATGGGAGATCAGGCATAAGAGGTCGGAAGTTCCGTCTTCCGTCCGCTGTCTTCCGTCTTTAGGTTTATTTGACTTATTGTCTGTTTCGCGTCTTCGCGTCTTCGCGTGAGATCCGGCGCAGCCATTTCCTGGGGGCGGCTTTGTTGTTTTCACGCGAAGACGCGACGCGAAGAGTTACAATGTGCTGGCAGCTTGAGCGGAGAATACGCGTGCCTAATATCCTCGCGGGAATATTTCAAAAATTGCGGGAGCGCCGGCTGGCTCGAGCGGCGAAATTCCTGGATGCCCTCAAAATCCGGTATCACACTTTCCGTATTCTGCTCGCCAACAATGAGTACTCGCTTGACATCATGAGGTCGCTGGATCAGTCGCTAAGGTCCGGGAGCAAAGATCTGCCCGAGGTTGCCGAGGAGCTTCTAAGCGTGACCTACGAGCTTGTCGACGGGATCAACCGTCTGAGCGATGGCCGTCACCAAAAGCTTTTTGAAACTCATCACCGCCTTGCGGGCGCCATCCGCAAGGAACTCGATGCCGTGATGGCCGTCCAATTCAACGCGCCGGCCTGCATTTTCCTGGATGATCTCTCGGCCGATCTGCGGGGCGAGGTGGGCGGGAAGGCTGCTGCGCTGGCCCTGTTGCGCAAAGCCGGTTTTCCGGTTCCGGACGGTTTTGCCGTGACGTCGGCCTCGTGCGAGGCAATACTATCGGCCAACGGCCTCGATCTTTTCATACGGCAAAGGGCGCAGAGGCTGGAGGCCGGGTACAACCGGGGCGCGGACTTTGAAGCCGATGCGGAAGAGATCCGTCTCCGTATTCTCGATGCGGTCCTTCCCGAAGGCTTCGAAGAGGACCTCCGGGGCGCTTACGAACGGCTCGCCGGTCCGCAGGGGGCTGCGATATCCGTCCGAAGCAGCGCTCTGGTCGAAGACAGGCCGGAGCACTCCTTCGCCGGTCAGTTCAAGAGTGTGCTCAACGTTATCTCGTTCGACGGGTTGAAGGATGCGATCAGGGAAGTCGTTGCAAGCAATTACAGCCCTCGATCGATTTCCTACCGCCTTCACGCCGGGCTTTCCCTGCTCAGGCATGATATGGCCGTTTTGTGTCAGCGAATGGCGCCGGCCCAGTCGGCGGGAATAGTGTTCACTATAGACCCTGCGGCGCCTGAAAGCGGGCGGATGCTTATCAGCGCCGTTCCCGGGCTCGGATTACCGGCCGTGAGCGGGAGCGCTCCCGCTGATATTCACCGGCCGTTGAGGGAGCCGATAGACACGGGCCCGTTGGACGATCGGGCGCAAATCGCCCAAAAGACTCATCGGACTGTGGCCAGGGCTGAGGGCGGAGTCGAGGAACTGGAGCTGTCCGAAAATGAACGGAATCTGCCTGCGCTTTCCGAAGACCGGGTTCGCTCCCTGGTTCGCCTCAGCCGAAGGGTTGAAAGCCTGATCGGAAAACCTCAGGATATCGAATGGGCGATTTCGGAGGAAGGCGGGATTTTCATCCTGCAGTCCAGGGGCATCCAGCTTCCCCTCAAGAGCAGGCAGGCAGTGGAGGCCGCGCGGGGAGAGGTCCTGCTCGCAGGAGGGGTATGCGCTTCGCCGGGACGGTGCGTGGGCAGGGTCAAAGTCGTGCATTCGACCCGTGATTTTGAAGCATGGCGCAAATTGCCGCGCGAACCGGGCATCCTGGTTCTTGCCCAGAGCATGCCGGATGCGGCCGGCGTTGTCCCCGACTTTGAAGGCGTGGTGGTCGATCTCGGCAACCCTGCGGATCACCTGGCCTGTGTGGCTCGAGAATATTCCCGCCCGATGCTGACCGGGGCAGGTAAGGCGACACAGACGCTGCGGGACGGACAGTGGGTGATTCTGGACGCGGACACGGGCATGGTCCTGAAAGCGCCTGAGCAGGTATGGTCCGCCGCCGCCCGGCTTGACAACGCCCCTGGGGTGGCGCCCCCTTCCACGGGGACGCCGGGGGCTAAGCCTGGCGCTCCATCACGTCCCAGGACAGCCCGTCTGAGGCGGTTGATCGAGCCCCTGAACCTCACCGACGCATACGGTCCGACATTCTCCATCCAGGAATGCCGCTCGCTCCATGACCTTATTCGCTATACCCACGAAATGGCCGTCCTGGCAATGTTCCAAACCGGAGACGACATTGTGGAGTCGGCGGAAATACTGATCCGGCGTCTCGATGGCGCCGTTCCGCTGCACTTCCTGATAATCGATCTCGGCGGCGGCATTTCCCCCGGCAGCAAGACCTTCAAGGTCCGGATCGAAGATATTCTATCGGTCCCGATGCTCGCGCTCTGGAGAGGAGTTTTAACGCCAGGGCTTCGATGGAGCCTGCCCCCGCCCACACCCGGGGTTTCGGGCCTTCTTTCCCGGTCGATTCTTGACGCCGGCGGCGCCAGGCCGGTCGGACAGCAGAACTACGCTTTGATTACGCGGGACTATCTGAATCTGAACGCGCGCGTTGACTATCATTTCGCCATGGTGGACGCAGTTTGCGGCATGAATTCCAGGGAGAACCACATCCGTTTCAGGTTCAAAGGCGGTGGCGCGACAGCCGTCCAGCGTGAGCGGCGTGCGTTGTTCATCTCTGAGGTGCTCGAGGCGAACGATTTTTTCGTGGACCAGCACGCCGACCTTGTGACCGCGACCATTCTGGAGACCCCGCAATCCGAAACCGAGGACCGGTTGGTCATGCTGGGGAGGCTGCTGGGCTTCAGCAGGCTGCTTGATGCCGCTATGCGCGACGACACCGCTCATCGAAAAGTGGCGCAGGCGTTTATGGACGGCGACTGGGCCTTGAATAGTCTCGATCGGGAGTTTGTGCGGACTTGACCCCTTATCTCACTGTCTCCGTGTCTCCGCGTCTCCATGTCCCCGCGTCACCGCGTCTCCCTGTCCCCGCGTCTCCCTGTCCCGCCTTTTTCAGGCGTGGTGGAAATGCATTCCCGGCAGTTCCACAGCCGTGAGCAGGTTCCCATAAGCCGCTCCGGTGTCTATGCCGATTTTGTCCGGCGTAACGAAGGGTGTCTCAAAAGGTGTGTGGCCAAAGACAGTAATCTCGTTTGAAGCCCCTTCATCCTGCAGAAATCTATCCCGCACCGTGAGAAGGCGGTCCAGCGGACAGCGATCCAGGTCCTCTCCGGGTATGGTTCCAGCGTGGATAAAAAGATAGCCGTCCAGCCTGAAGTATGGACGGAGCGTTTCCAGGAAGCGGGTGTGTTCGGCAGGCATAAAGGATAGATCGGCAAGAGAGCGGACCGGGCTGTTCGAATAGCTCTTCAGGGTATCCTCCACGCCGATGGACCGCAGCGTACGCAGATGGTCGACAAGGCCCGTCCGGTAATACTCCAGCAAAGCGTGCTCGTGATTTCCCAGCAGGAAAACCGAGTTCCTGACTTTTCGTCCAACCTCCAGCAGGTATTCGATCACCTCCCGCGACCCGGGTCCCCTGTTGATATAATCCCCGAGAAAAACCAGGAAATCCCTGTCCGCATCGAGGGGCAGCCGCTCTATAAGGGAGGTGAGCTTTCGATGCCGCCCGTGAATGTCGCCAACGGCGAATATTTTGTATTTCGGAAAAGACCCCATTGGAACCTTTCGGCAACCGGGCCGTGGCGCCCCGGAACCCATATAACGTCATGTTCCGGGACGCAACCAAAAGCCTAAAAGCGATTCACCTCAGCATGTCATGTCCCTTCGGGACACCCTGAAACCATGAAAAGACCCGTAGGATGGGTG